>JAUWTX010000130.1 GCA_030614505.1 Desulfuromonadales bacterium | reverse complement strand
GATCAGTCGATGGATTTCGATTCCGAAAGACGAATGACTCTAGAAAGTGGCATGCGCAGGGCGATTAAGAACGAGGAATTCCGCATAGTCTATCAACCCAAAATAGACGCAGTCAGTAATAAGATTACTGCCCTCGAGGCATTGATACGTTGGGAGCATCCAGAACTGGGAATGCTTCCCCCTTCGGAATTTATTGCTCTGGCTGAGGAGACAGGCCTGATTATCCCGATCGGTGAGTGGGTCCTTCGGCGAGCCTGCCAGGATAATCGGAAATGGCAGAACCAGGGACTGCCCAAGGTTCGTGTTGCCGTCAACCTGAGCGGCTTCCAGTTGCAGACGAAGAATTTTGTCGCAACGGTTAAAGATATTCTTGAAGCAACGGGTCTGCCTGGTGAATACCTTGAATTCGAGATCACCGAAACAGTTATTATGCAAAATCCCGAGTTTGCCGTGGGGATCCTTATTCAGTTGCGCGACATGGGTATCCATATCTCAATCGATGATTTCGGTACCGGTTATTCCTCTTTGGCACATCTCAAGCGCTTCTCCGTCAATACCCTGAAGATAGATCGAACGTTTGTCCGGGATATCGAAGAGAACTCAACCGATGCGGCTATTGCCAGCGCGATCATCTCCATGGGTAACAGTCTGAATCTCAAAGTGATTGCCGAGGGTGTCGAAACGGAAGGGCAGTTCTCTGTGCTCAAAGAGAAACAGTGTGACGAGGTACAGGGCTATCTTTTCAGTAGGCCGGTACCAGTGGAGGCTGTAGAGGGATTGTTGCGTGATGGGGTGGCGAAAAGAGAAGGTGAAAAATAGTTCGACAATTCCTGCCATTCAGTACAATCTGACAACTCATAAAAAAAGCCGGAGGCCATATGGCCCCCGGCTTTTTTGTGATGGTTATCTATTAATCTATTCGCGCACAAAGGTATCTATGTCTGTCTCATGCACCATGCCCATCAGGCGGGCGTACTCGGATTCGATGATCTGGAAGTGATAATCGGTTGACGTAGCGTTATCTTCGAAGACCTTACGGACTTCAGGATCCTCTATTTTTGCGGCGAAGTTGCGCAGATGCTCGGCCAGGCCCTTTTCCTTCTCCATGGCCATTTCCATTGCTTTACGCTCGTTAAAGTCCTTGGTGTCCATCTGGTTCAGTTCCGACATCCATTCCGAATTCTGGTCTACGCCAGCATTCAGGAATTCTTCCAGGTCGGGAATGTCATCACCGGGATAGACATTATAGAACCATTCGGCATGCTCACGCTCCTCACGGGCCAGAAGTTCAAAAACTTTTTTGGCTTCAGTGTTCTGCATGATTTCTGCGCCGCGCTGGTAGAAGTCCATGGCGTTCTTCTCTGTTTGTATTGCACGGCGTACGGCATCCTTCAAATCGATGTTGTCAAGCATGTAAATCCTCCTCAAACTAATTATTTATGTGGTTCAAAGACGGGGAATCTTAGCAGCAATAAAGTTGTTTGCCAAACGAAATTATTTTTATTTAACCAGACCTTTAAAGGCATAAGGTGGCAGGAGTGCCCACCTTAATGCCTTATCCTGGTTTATTGTTGATGTTGATCAGGCCCCTGCTGTGAGAGGAACAAAGCTGCGTTGGGCCAATTCCTCATCGAGGCGCAGCAAGCCGTTACCATCATCACCGATGCGTTGCAGTTTCTTCACGATCAAACCGAAGCTGGCTTCCTCTTCAACCTGTTCAGTAACAAACCACTGCAAAAAAATCTGGGCTGCATGGTTGTTGTCCTGACGCGCCAGATCCATCAGTTTGTTGATACTGTCAGTGACAAAGTTCTCGTGCTTCAGGGAGTATTCAAAGCAGTCGAATGGCGAGGTATATTCATTCTGAGGTGCATCGATTGTACGAAGATCAGTGCGACCTCCGGCTTCACAGATGAAATTAAAGAATTTTTCACCATGGGAGAGCTCTTCCAGCGCCTGAACACGCATCCAGGAGGCAATCCCCGGGAGATCTTCGGCTTCAAAGTAGCCGGCCATGGCAAGGTATAGATAGGCGGACAGGAATTCGTTTTTCATCTGCTCATTCATAGCGTCGATCAATTGCGAGCTGAACATGTAAGTGCCTCCTTAGAAAAGAATTGATTTTATAAAGTCCTAATTAACAGACATCTCGTGCGATTAATCGCACACACTTTATGAGATTATAACTTGAGAGGGTGAGGTTGTGCAACGCAGAGCATAAAAAAACGGGCATATTTGCCCCGCACATTAGTGTCGGATACAAGATTTCAAAAAAAACAACGATTTTTACCGGTTGGCCAGCATGTTAAACTTAAGCCTCAAAGACTTTTCAAGGTTACAGAAAGCTGGGTGGTTTTACGCCTCTGTGATAAGATGGGCGCCGCTGAGTACGATCTAAATCAGTGAGTTCATTGATTCAGGTTTGAGAAATAATCCAGCGAAACGTCAAAAGAACTCAGGTGTCCAATATGGTTGTACAGAGTGTCAGTTTTGTAACCAGTGCCCCGTCTCTGGCTTGTTGTCCCCCGGCCGAGTGGCCGGAAATTGCATTTGCCGGACGCAGCAATGTTGGCAAGAGCAGTCTGATCAATTGTCTGCTTAATCGCAAAGGCCTGGTGCGCACATCATCAACTCCGGGGCGCACACAGTTACTGAACTTTTTTGCGATCAATGAGGCTCTCTACTTTGTAGACTTGCCCGGCTATGGTTTTGCCCGGGCACCGCGTTCAGTACGCAAACAGTGGCAACCGATGGTACATGGCTACCTGAGAGGACGTTCGAGTTTAAAAGCCGTAGTCTGGTTGCTTGATGCCCGCCGGGATCCGAGTCAGGAGGATCTGCAATTTCTCGATTGGCTGGAAGAGAGCGAAATTCCAACCATTCCGGTAATTACCAAGGTTGACAAAGTGAGTCGCAACGAACTGGGCCGTCGCGTGGCGAAAATTGCCGATAGCACCGGACTCTCAGCAGAGTTGCTCACCCCCTTTTCGGCTCTGTCCAAGCAAGGTCATGAAGAAGTATGGGAGTTGATCGCCATGGCCCTTGAATCTGACCTGAATCGATGAGTACTCGATGACCAAGAAACAAGAACCACATGAGTCGATACGTGGAGGAGCCTCTGTCGATCAGATGAAGGATTGATGATGCAACGAACACGAATCTACCTGGTCCGGCATGGGCAGGTTAAAGGTCATGAAGAGAAGCGTTATAACGGCCAGGTCAATGTGTCCCTGACTCATCTCGGCAGGGAGCAGTCTGAGCGTGTTTGTGATTACTTGGTCGATATCCCCCTGGATGCGATTTATAGTAGCGATTTGGCACGCAGTTGCTACTGTGCCGAACTGATCGCTGAGGCGCATGACCTGACGGTCAGCACACAGGAGTCCCTGCGCGAGCTGCATTTCGGCGACTGGGAGAGCCGGACTTGGGTCGAACTGCAGGAGGCGTATCCGGATGAATGGAAGGTGCGATTGCAGGATCTTGTAAATTTCCAGGTGCCGGGCGGTGAAAGCCTGCAGGAGGCTGCCGATCGCATCCGGCCTGCCGTTCAGCAAATTCTTGTAAATCACTCCGGTGGCAACGTTGTCCTGGTTGCCCACGGCGGCACCAACCGGATTATTCTACTCGATGCCATCGGTGCCCCTCTGGGGCAGGCCTTTTCCATCGAGCAGGATTATGGCTGTATGAATATCATAGACTATTTTGCCGATGGCAATTCTGTTGTGAAACTGCTCAACGGGATGGCTCACCAGGAGACACCCGTTGTGCTCGGTTTGACGGGCTTGACGAGTCGGCAAGCAAACAGATAAAGTTGGCGCATATGCTATGCAGGGAGGATGTTGGCAGATGAAGACGATCTATATCATTGGTGCTGGAATCGAGGGACAGGAAGGTTTCAGCCGAAGGGCTATGGAGTTGGTGGATCAGGCGGATATATTGATTGGCGGTTCCCGTCAACTTGCGCTCTTCCCTGATTTTTCCGGCAAGACCTTGACCATAGGAGTCAATCTTGCGCCAGTTGTTGAGTGCCTGGCAAAGAACGAAGGCTCGGCAGTGGTCCTGGCCTCAGGCGATCCTCTTTTCTTTGGTATCGGCCGTTACTTGCTGCGTAACCTGCCAGAGGCTGATCTCGAGTTTGTACCGAATGTCAGCTCGGTCCAGTATGCTTTTGCCAAAATCCGCGAACCTTGGGATGACGCGGTTTTCGTCTCGGCTCATGGCCGAGGCATGAAAGGTGCTGTTGACCAGATCGTGTCCCACGACAAAATTGCAATCCTTACTGATGAAGAGAATACGCCCCAGGCGATTGCCGGTGAGTTGATCGAACGGGGGCGGGGCGGTTATACCGCTTACCTCTGTGAAAATCTGGGGACGGCTGACGAGGTGATCACCCATACCGATCTTAAGGGCCTGCTTGATATTCCGGCAGCGCCTTTGAATGTCCTGATCCTGATCAAGGAGTATGAAACCGATGGTGACGGCGCTGGGCCATGTCTGGGTATTCCGGATGAGGACTTTGCCACGGTCAAAAAGCTGATTACCAAGGAGGAGGTGCGGGCTGTGAGCCTGGCAAAGCTGCGTCTGTGCCATGATATGACTCTTTGGGATATAGGCGCCGGTTCCGGGTCGGTCAGCATCGAGGCCGACCATCTCATGCCTAACGGACGGGTTTTTGCGATAGAACGCAATCCCCAGTGTCTGGCGTATCTCAAGGAAAACCTGCAGAAATTCAATTCCCGCAATATCTCTCTGGTCGAAGAGGACGCTCCTGCTTGTCTGGATGACCTGCCGGATCCCGACCGGGTTTTTATCGGCGGTTCCGGAGGTCGTCTCTGGCAAATTCTTGAGGCGGCAGACGCTCGTCTGTCGACGGGAGGGAGGGTGGTGCTCAATGCTGTCACCCTCGACACACTCACGGCTGCAACCGAGTACTTCGAGAACGCCGGCTACGAGTTGGAAGTGACCACGGTGAACATCTCGCGCACTCGACCTCTGACGGATTACAAAATGTTTGAAGCCTTCAACCCGGTTTTTATTCTGGCAGCGGTTAAGGTTTAAACCGGTGGCGCGTGGCGGGTGGTGCGATAAACTTGCAGGGCTGTAATGCTGTAATGCTTTCGCCGGTTTGTAATGGTTGTTTAGGAATAGCTCTCAGGAGGAAGATTGTGCGAGAACGAATTTTTCAATCCATTTCGGTTGTGTTGGTGCTGTTTGTACTGTTACTGAGCGGGTGTGGCGATTCAAACGAGGTGAAGAGCAAACGATTGCTCACTGATGCTGAAACGCTGATAAAGCAAGGTGACGAACTGCAGGCTGAACAAATCCTGGTCGACCTGGTCGCCCGGTATCCGGAGACTCCGTCGGGTTCCGTTGCCAGTAAACACCTTGATCGTATCAAGAAACAACGTGAACTTCAGCAACGTGACAAGTTCGCCAAAATTCTCGATAGCTATCAAAAGATCCTCAAGGGTTACTACGCTCTTTATACTGAATATCCCCGGTCGATTTCAGCGCTTGACCAGAGTGAATATTTCTTTGATTCAGCCTACCTGGAGGGGATCACTCCGGATGGCTACCAGGTTTATCTCTGGTTGAAAGATGATGGCAGTGGTTATCGCCTCTGGTGTATTAGTCAGCAGCAGGATCGCGGCTATGTTGTTGAGGCTCTGAGCGGTAAGCTGGTTCCATTCAAGCGCGATGAGATTCTGCCAAAACTGAAGACACGTTTTCGGACACCGAACTGGGATGGCAAATTGGTAGCATTATTGGCCAATGGGTAAGAATGAATAAGTCTATCTGGTTTAAACAATACCAACTCAAGGAGATTCAACCTCTTTGTGAGATTAATATGGTATCCCACCTCGGTATTGAACTAACTGAACTGGGTGATAATTGCCTGGTTGGGACCATGCCTGTTGATCACCGGACCACCCAGCCTCTTGGGTTGCTGCACGGAGGTGCTTCCGTTGCTCTGGCGGAATCTCTGGGAAGTATTGCTGCCAGCCTCTGCCTTGATCTCGACCAGTGGATCTGTGTTGGCCAGGAGATCAGTGCCAGCCACCTGCGCCCGGTGAGCAAGGGGCGTGTTACGGGAACCGCCAGACCTGTCTATCTTGGTCGCGCCTCCCAGGTTTGGGAGGTCAGTGTTGTTGATGAACGCCAAAGAAAGGTGTGTGTGGCGCGCTTGACGGTTGCGGTGGTGGCTGCCGGGCACGGGGGAGGGAAGATTAAGGTTGTTGATTAAGTGGATAAAATGAGTGGTGCTTTTTGATTGCAGGGCAGCAGATTATGAATCTGTTGCCCTTTGCAGTTCAGGATTTTGATTTTCAGTACAAATTATAAAACTTAAACCGTCGGTCCCGGCCGACAGCCGGGTGACTTTCTTTCCAAAGCCAAAGGAAGCAACCAAAGAGGGCTTTGCGCTGCGCT
>JAUWTX010000079.1 GCA_030614505.1 Desulfuromonadales bacterium | reverse complement strand
GGACGAGACCCGCCGGTTTTCAAGTGGTTCACAGTGGCACCGTAACTCTGAAACATTAGATTCAGGTGACAGACATCTGCCCAGCATGGTCATCAACAACCCGCCCTATATGAAACGCATTGCAGCCAGCCGTCTCAAGTTGTGCGGTGAGCTCAGCCAACCTGTTCGCCGAAACTGACATCAACAACCCCCCCGAAGTTTGCGGATCCGCAAGAATATCTACGATCTCAACCTCCACCTGCTCGCGATTGACCACTTTAGGCATATAGTGTTCACGGTTACGGTAGCTGCCGACCGGCACCAGGCCAATTGCGGCCAGGTCCATGACCTGCGGGTAGATGTGCAGGGCTGCCGCCTCAATTTCAATGCCGATCTGGCTGGCTTCGGCCAATTCCAGGGCATGGCCGAGCAGACCGAAACCGGTGATGTCGGTGCAGGCATTGACGCCAACCTTGAGCATGACTTCCGACGCGGACTTATTCAGTGTTTCCATATCACGGATGGCTTCGCTCATCTGTTCTTCTTTGATCACTTCTCCCTTTAAAGCCGTAGCCAGGATGCCGCTACCGAGAGGCTTGGTCAAAACCAGTACATCGCCAGGCTTCGCACCTGCCGTGGTGACCAGCTTTTGCGGGTCGACCAGGCCGGTAACGGCCAGACCAAATTTAGGTTCATCATCCTCTACGGTATGCCCACCGACAACCACTGCACCGGCTTCCTGAACTTTCTCAGCCCCTCCCAGGAGAAATTCACCAAGGATATCCTGTTCCAGGCAGGCAGGGAATCCGACCAGGTTCATGACCGTCAGCGGCTTGCCGCCCATGGCATAAATGTCGGAGAGGGCGTTGGCCGCGGCAATGCGGCCAAAGGTACGGGGATCATCGACGATCGGTGTAAAAAAATCGACCGACTGCACCAGAGCACAATCCTCTGCGATTTGATAGACCCCGGCATCGGCGAAGGGGATCGCAGCAGTCAGGAAATTTTTATCCTCAACGGTCGGCAGCTGGCGCAGCACCTGCGCCAATGGCCCGGGGGCCATCTTGGCGGCTCAACCGCTGGTTTTGGACAGATGGGTTAGTTTTACGCTCATGTTATTCGCTCCAAACTAGGGACGAGGGACGCGGCACGAGGAACGAGAAAAGTTTTTCGCGTCCCGCGTCCCTCGTGCCGCGTTCCGTTATTTCGGTATTTGCCAGGCAACCCGCACATCCCCTTTCCGCATAGTGTACTTGAGGCTGTCGAACAGTTCCAGAATCGCCTGAGTCTGCTTGCGGGCGCTGCCGATCAAGTCACGGAATTCGGCCAGCGTCAAGGTTTCTTTGTTGGCAAAGTGATTCTTGAGAGCGACCAAAGCCTTCTGATATGTCTCTCTGTGAATCAATGAGTCGTCATTGAGTCGAACCAGGATGCCATTAGCGAAGAGGAAGGCGAGCAGGGACTCGACCTGTGCGTCCGGTACTCTTGCCAGGGCCAGCATGTCAACCCGGCCTTTCGCCTCGAAGCCGGCATCAAGATAGACCTTCTCCAGCTTTTGCAGTAGTTGCTTCTGCTCCTCGGTTGGATTGGGTGTAAAATCTGGTTGAGCGACCCATTCGCCACGCTGTGCCAGTTGCCCGTCCTTGATGAGATCACCGAGGAGTTGTTCGAAAGCTTTGGGCGCAACCTTGGTCGGCAGGGTGGCTTTGAGGGTGGCGTGAGGAATTCCGGGTTGTAGGGCATGGTCTCGATGGTAGTTATCAACCGTTTCCACCAGGACGCGATGCCAGGCACGTGCTGTTTCGACTGTGACCCATTGGTCGCCGATCCGGCAGACCTGATCTGCTGCGGCCAGATTTTCCAGTAACGCGGTAATACGTTCACGGCCCAAGCCTGAGGCCTGCTCCAGTTCCTTCAATTTGACGCAGCCGAGCTCAGCGAGCTTCTGCACGATGAACGAGCCTTCTCCCGATTCCAGTTCCTTGAGTGCCCGCATCACCTCATCGCGGAAACGCTTGTGTTTGACCGGGTCCGGATCAATAATTTGACCGCCGCCGATAGTGGTCATCGGTGAATAGGAACGAACAATGAAGCGATCCTGACGATGGGCGACCATCGGGTTGTCGAGGTGGAATTGCGCCAGCACACTTTCACCTGGCTCCATCTCATCCCGGTCAAGTAGCGCCACCCGGGCAGTGACCTTGGCGGTTCCCATGTGCAGGTGGACCGGATCACGGAACTTGAGTGGTCGTGGTGCCTCTTGCAGCAGGTTGAGTCGGGCGTCAAAACGCTCGGTCATAGTAAAGAAGCCGGGGGTGGCGACCACTGCACCGCGGACGAGATTACTCCGTTCCAGGCCGGCCAGATTGAGAGCAACCCGTTGCCCGGCTCGAGCGACGTCAGCTTTTTCCCCATGTACCTGTATCTCACGTACCCGAACCGTCTCTCCAGGTGGCAGGACTTCGACGGTATCGCCGACCTTGATGCGGCCGGAGAGCAGGGTACCGGTGACCACTGTGCCGAAGCCGCTGATGGTGAAATGACGGTCGATCGGCAGGCGGGTGGGGCCATCCTCGTCTCGCGGCGGTAGCTCTTTGAGGATCTCCTGGATGGTCTGTCGAAGTTCCTCTATACCGTCACCCTGAATCGCTGAGACTCTGCAACAAGGTGCATCAGCAAGGAAGGTCCCCTCAAGAGTTTCGCGCACCTCTTCTTCGACGATGTCGATCCAGTCTTCTTCGGCCAGATCGCACTTGGTCAGCACCAGGATGCCGCGCGGGATCTGCAGCAGTTGCAGAATCTGCAGATGCTCGCGGGTCTGCTGCATGACGCCCTCGTTCACATCGACCACCAGCAGGACCAGGTCGATGCCACCGATACCGGCAAGCATGTTGTGAATGAACTTCTCATGACCGGGAACGTCGACCACGCCAACCATGCTGCCGTCAGCCTGTTTGAAGGGGGCGAAGCCGAGCTCAATAGAAATACCGCGCTCCTGTTCTTCTTTGAGACGGTCGGTATTGATGCCGGTGAGTTTGTTGATCAGGACCGTTTTGCCGTGATCGACGTGTCCGGCTGTGCCGATTATGTGGTAGCGGGTGGAGTTGTTCATAAGCATCTTTCCAGGCTGAAAACCTGCTGCAACGCCTGCAGCAAAAACACTTCATCATCAGAACTGAGAGTCCGCGGATCAATCAAAAACTTATCATCCTGGATGCGACCGACCACCGCCGGTTCGCAGCTGCGCAGCCGGGTCGTCAGCTCGTTCAGTGACATATCCTTTGGTGCCAGGGCAATGACTCGTCCGGGTAGCTCAGCCAGTGGTAAAGCACCACCACCGACGGTGGCGGTTGCTTCGATGATGATAGCATCAGCAGCGTTGCCGATCACTTCCGTCAACCGGGGCAGCAAAGCCTCGCAACGCTGCTGCAGTTCAGCAACAGGCAGAGAGAGCATTCTCAGGACAGGGATCTTGTCTAATGCCTTCTGCGGATCAAGATATTGTCTCAGCGTTGCCTCGAGTGCTGCCAGGGTCAGTTTGTCAATGCGCAAAGCTCGGGCTATGGGATGTTTGCGCACCTTGTCGATCACGTCCCGATTACCGACGATGATCCCGGCCTGGGGCCCGCCCAGCAGCTTGTCGCCGCTGAAGGTGACCAGGTCGATGCCGGTCTTTAAGGTCTCTCGCACAGTCGGTTCGCGCGGCAGACCGAAGGAAGTCAAATCCATCAAAAGGCCGCTGCCAAGATCTTCGAGAACCGGAATGTCATGTTGATGGGCTAGTTCAGCCAGCTTTTCACCGGCCACAGCTTCTGTGAAGCCGAGGATGCGGTAGTTGCTGGTATGTACTTTGAGTATCAGCGCTGTCTTGTCATCGATTGCACCCGCATAATCCTTGAGATGAGTCTTGTTGGTGGTGCCGACTTCGACCAGATCGACTCCGCTGGCGGCCATAATGTCAGGAATGCGGAAGGAGCCGCCGATTTCGATCAATTCGCCGCGTGAAACCAGGGCGCTGCGACCACCGGCCAGGGCGGCCAGGGCGAGCATAACGGCCCCGGCGTTGTTGTTGACCACAGTGGCTGCCTCGCCACCGGTCAGTTTGCAGATCAACTCCTCAACGTGAGTGAACCGTTTGCCCCGCTTACCTTCATCAAGGTCATACTCGAGATTGGAATATCCCTGGGCGACATCCTTGATCGCCTGCAGTGCCTCTTTACAGAGTGGCGCCCGGCCGAGGTTTGTGTGCAGCAGGGTGCCGGTAACATTGATGACCTTGCGCAACGATGGCTTGGCCATCTGTACGACCCGGGCGGCGATCAGGGTGGCAACGGCGTTCAGATCTAGATCGGGGAGTGCGGCCTGGTCATCGAGAATCTGGCGACGCAGATCCTCCACCGTATTCTGGGCCGCTGCACGGATCAGGATGTGTGGCTGTGTCTGCTCAAGTTCAGTAAGCAGCGGCGTGCTTAACAGCCGATCAATGGAGGGTAGTGTACGCAATAGTGCGCGGCGATCAGACATGCATCACCTCCTGGTTTTTCACGTAAAGATGTCTTGGTGAGAGGTTCAGTCTTGAGAGGCCTGGGTGGGTTCGCCTTGCGAGGCGGGTGTGAATTCGCGCATCAAGGAATTGATCTTGCCGGCGGAAACCGCCATGACGATCCCCTGGATGGCGCCGATTTCTTTGTCCGAGATGTTTTGTTCCCTGGCCACGCCAAGGTAGTGCTCGACTCATGGCTGACATTCCCTGGCCAAGGCCGCAGCCAGTCCGATCATTGCCGTGGTGCGGGCATCGAGATGTTCCTCGTTGCGGACGACATCGTAGAAATCGCAGTAGGCTTTATGTTGTTTGGGCGGCAGCATCGGTTGATAGAGCTCTCATGTGCGTTTTGGCTATCGGGTTTCCCCGGTGCCAGTCTCGTTTCCCTGGTGCCTGTCTCAGAATTCCCCAGTTGCCTGTGTAACAAATTGTTCGTTAATTTTCAACAATATTAAAATGTCCCCGCCGTTTTCCTGACACGTAAAGATTCCCTATACTTAGCACAATAATCGCCTAACTACCTATTTTACGGTTTTTTTTAAAAAAATGCAGCAGGGGATTGACACCCTATTGTACGGTGATATAAGTGAATTTATCCATACCTCCCGAAAGGCCAAACTCCCCGAGAGGAGAGGACGGAAAGCGACGGGTCTGGCTCCGTCAGACAACATCCTGATGGAGAGATGATAGCCGAGCTGCCGAAGGAAACTTCAATGGCAGGTTGGCGTTTTTTTGATGTATCCCCTCCTGCTGTATCTAATGTCTTGGTTTCACACGGTTTCAGCTCGCCTCTGCCACTAGAAAACTGAATATTTTTTATGTTTCTGCTGATTTTTGGTTTCTGGGAAGTTCAAAGGTTCAGGAGGACAACATGGCACGGAATAAATGGAGTTTGCCCCGTTTTTTTGATCGTCAGTCAATTCCACGCAGAGTCAGCCATCCCCCACGTCGCAAGACCCTCTTTGAAAACCTGGAACCACGGATTCTCCTCTCTGCTGATTTTTCGTCCCTTTCAGCAGGCGCACTGGCTGATGGGCTTGATCAGTTTGGTGATCGGTTTGAGGAATTTCTTACCGCAGAAGATGCTTTTGCGACTCAGCTGCCGTTTATCGTGCAGATAGAGCAGGAAGGGGAAGGGGCCACGCAGGTTGCTCCGACCCTTGGCTCTCTTTTCTCAATTGCCGTTGATACTAATGATGATGAAAGCGTGACCGGTAGCGAAGTTGAGCTGCAAAGCCTCGACGGGGGTGATGGAGTCGTCGATGCGGGTGAGTTTATACAGGGTTGGCTCATCGGGGAACTTGAATCCAAACTGGGAACATATTCAGCCTCCGATGATACGGGAGACTTCGTTACTTTCCTGGACGATATATACGAAGAGTTCACCTTCATCACAGCGGACGGTTCTGAAATTACCGCAATTCTGGATGTGACTGGTGCAACCGATCTCACCGGGACAGAACCTGTTGCAGACCTGGTTTTTGATGTTGATTTCACACTGACAGTCTCACAAGATCTGGCGATTGATCTGGGAACCGAAGCCGATGCTCTGAAACTCCTGTACTTCACGGGTGATTATGACGACAGGACCAGCCCCGAGATTCCAATCGATGCAGTATTGGCGTTCGGTTTTACCTTTGGCGTGCGTACCGGTGGGCAGGAATCACTAGGTGAGACGCTTGATGCTGGCGATTTCTTTATCCGCAAGTCTGATGATTTGCAGATCAGCGCAGAAGGGCATGACGCAGATGTTGATTTCAATCTGCATATTGGCTTCCTTGGTGTCGATGTCGTCAATGGTGATATCGACTACCAGGCCACGATCGGTACAGAGCTGATCGACCCCGATTCTCCTGAAGTCCTTGGTCTCAGTGAAGGTCAATACGGTGATGAGGAGGTTTCGGGTGTCGTAATCGGCTGGTCAGTAATTCCTGATGCTGATCTGGCTCATGATGCTGGTTTTGTGCTACGGATCGGCAATGCCGGTATCGCGACCGAGGTTCTTGTTCCGGACAATGACCGGGATAACCTGAACGACCTTGTAGATGATGTCAATACGGCTCTGGATGATGCCGGGCTTGGTGATTTTATCACGGCCAGCCTGACCGGTTCAGACCAGATTCAGTTCACCCTGGTGTCAACGACCAGTACACCACTCGGCTTTGCCAACGAGAGCTGGAGTGCTACCGGTGTTCTCTCTGCAGACCCTGGCGCTTTTGAATTCCCCTCGGATATAAGCTTTCTGCTTTCGGTAGATGGAGCCCTGCCGGAACTGGTGACGGTCGCTTTCCCGGATCCGTCCCAGACAGAGATAGGCTTCGACGATAACCAGGATGCAGTCCTGCCGGACCTGGTTGGTAATAAACTTGTGCCTGCCGATGGCGTGATCGGTGGAGATAATCTTGCAAAATTCTTTGTCCAGGTGACAAAGAGCGACGGGACTGTGACAGCTGCGACTGCTGTTAATGTTTCAGAGGCTCTCACAGGAGCTAACCCGAATACCTCGATTGCTGATCTCGTTGCCGATGTCAATGTTGCTCTAACTACCGCTGGATTGAACACCCTGATTTCAGCAGAGGACCAAGGCGGCAAGATTGCCCTCACGGCTGCCGACCCAACCGTTTCAGCGATTAAGATTACCAATGCCGATGGAGAAACCACCGCATACCTTGGCTTTGAAACTGGAGACGAAACGACTTTAATCCTGACGGCTGATGCTACGATCTCCAACACGGATCTCAGTGGTAACGCACATTTCAAGCTAACGGTATCCATTGATGACGGAGGCGTTACTACGACGACTGTTCCAGTCACGGTGATGGACAATAATCGTGGTGATTCGGGGCTGCTTGCCTCCGACATCAATGCTGCGATTGATACCGCCCTTGGCGAAGACAAACTCGACGTCACTGTGGTTGGCAACAAGATTGTCCTGCTGGCCAAGGACTCTTCGGTTCTCGAATTCAGTTTGACTACACTCAACGAAGACATCGATGACCTGGTCAAAGACGTAAATCGAGCTCTCGGAAACGCCGGGTTATCTGGCCTGGTGGTAGCGAGTGCCGATGGAACGAACATACAGCTGGCAACAACCGGCGCTGAAACCCTGGAAATCACCAGCACCCTGACTCTCGATGCCGGGGTCACTCACGCTGAGTTGGTGGATACGTCCACGGAAGACCTCTTTGCTTCCGAGGTGGATGAAGCCAATTCAGCAATCACCTTTAACCTGCCTGTAGAGATAGAGCCCGGTCTTAACTACACCCCACCCAATGTTGCTATGGTCGGAAACTTCTCTCCGTTCCCGACATTGGTTGATCCTCCTTTGGTGGATCCGGTTGCCGAGATTGGCCTGGGAGATGAGCGTTTCGATCTCAATTTCACGTACGACCCGC
>JAUWTX010000142.1 GCA_030614505.1 Desulfuromonadales bacterium | reverse complement strand
TGCTCTTCCTTTATATCTTACTCTGTGTTGGTGGCACGATTACGCTGGCATTGATATTCAGGGCTTTGCCGATAACGATTTGAGGCTATGCCTTAAATCGTGGGACGCGGAACGCGGAACGAGGGACGAGGAAACCTGAAAGACAAAATAGACATCTTCTACGGAACCTACAATCCGGAAACAAAGCTTGTGCCGCAAGAAGAACAGGAACTACCGAGGGGGAATCCTTTTTAAAAGATTTTCGCGTCCCTCGTTCCGCGTCCCTCGTCCCGGGTCTCAGATTCCGCGTCCCGGATTCCCTGTCGTTCCTCCAGAAATCCTATCAGTTTCTCCACCGCCTCAGATAGTCCATGAGGAACATCCGGGATCTCCTGCAAACTGGTTGATAACCGTTTAGCCGACATCAAGGCATTGCGGTACTGGTGAACAGTCTTTTGCTCAGGCTGGTGACAGTGTTCCATGTCACGAAACTGTTTGGCCACCGATGGGTGACTACGTTCTTCTTCGATGACAGTCTGGCGAAGCTCACCGTATTCCGCCATACTGAAATGTTCCTTTTCGTCAGCCTGGCGAAGCAGGTCCACCGAACGATAGTCGGGCAGGGGGTGCCCCGTTCTTCGCTCCAGAAGACCAGGTTCCTTGCGTTTGAGAAAGCGGAAAGCGAGTAATAGTTTCTCCGCCGTCTGCCGGCGGATGCGGATCTCCTTGGTGCAATAGTCCTCAAATGACGTAAAGCCCCATTCAGAAAACTGTTTGCTGTTGCTGATTCTGGCCAGCCATTCGCCGAGTTCAACCCATGATGATTTGAACTGTTTCGCCGTGGCGAGGGCCTGGTAGCGTTCTGATTCAGGCGGAAGTTGCTGCATGAGTTGTTCGATATGTTGTGCACCTTTGGTTTTGCTGTCTTGCTCCATGGAGTCCTCCTGTGGGATGAGGGGATGATAGCATGGATATGCTTTTTCTCCTGTTTCCTGTCTCCTGTCTCCTGTATTCTGTCCTTTATCAAGTTCCTTTTTGCGAGGCTTCGTATTGAATAATCCCAAAACCACCCTTTGTATCGTTGGCAACGAGACCGTCCGCATGCTTAACCTCGGCCACCCTTGGGTGATCGCCGATCGCTATACCAGGAGTTGGCCGCAGGTAGAATGTGGTCAATTGATTGAGCTGATCTCTGAAAATGGGGATTCGCTGGGAACTGCACTTTGTGATCCTGGTTCCCGCATCGTGGCTCGCCGATTGTCTGAAAAGCTTATCGGTCTGGATCAGGACTGGTTGACGGCTCAGCTGCAAAGAGCACAGGAAAGCCGTAAGTGGCTCGATTTTGGTGACACGACTGTTGCTCGGTTGGTGAATGCGGAGGGAGATGGCCTGCCCGGTCTGACCGTTGATCGTTACGGTGATTTCCTCATGGTTCAGTACTACACATTGGCATGGCAGAGACACCTGCCCACTCTTGCGACTGCCTTGCAAGAGGTCTATGCCCCTTTAGGGATATATTGTAAATACCGTCCTCTGGAAACTCGCAACCTTGGTGCCGGTAAGAAGCAACGGCCACCGCAGGGACGTCTACTGGCGGGGAAGGCGGCACCGGAGGATCTGACCGTTCGCGAGAATGGCCTGCTCTATCGTATTGATTTGGTGAAGGATTTGCACACCGGGCTTTTCCACGATCAGCGTAAAAACCGATTGGAGTTTCGTCGCTTGGCGGCTGGTTGCCGTGTGCTTAATTTGTTCGCTTATACCGGGGCTTTCTCGGTGGCCGCTGCTGTTGGTGGTGCTGAGCAAGTAACCAGTATAGATGTCGCTGGTCGTTACCTGGACTGGGCGCGTGAAAACTTTCATCTTAACGGTATTGTTCCGGAGGATCACGAATTTATCACAGGAGACTGCTTTGTCGAACTCGATCGCTTGGCCAAGGTGGGCCGCAGTTTCGATGTTGTATTGATGGATCCTCCCAGCTTCTCAACGACCCGCAAGAGCCGTTTTAAGACGAGTGGCGGGACTGCAGACCTGGTTCAAAAAGCGCTCAAACTGATCCCCTCTGGTGGCTTATTGGTGACCTCATCCAACCTGCAGAAAATGTCGTTGGCCGATTATCTCAAGGAGTTGCGCAAGGGAAGTATAGCTGCCGGTCGTCGCCTGCAGGTTCTCAGGGTTACCGGGCAGGCGGACGACTTCCCTTTTACGGTCAGCTTCCCTGAGGGCAACTATCTCAAGTACGTGGTCTCAGTCGTGCGGGATAAAGACTGAATCGAACAGCCCCATGGACACTTTGGGTGGCTTCTTTTTGTCGGGAGATTTATGCTTCTTTGGAGGACCATCGCCGACCTGAGCGCGGAAGATATCGTGATAGAGAAATTCGTAACCGTTGAGCCGTTTCTCTGCCAGAACGGGATGATCGAGGGGCAGGATAAGGAATGGACGCGACTGCTCTCCACCTACCGAACCATGGCCGCCGACCTGGTCGTCAAAGCAGGCAATCCCCTCTTCGTCAAGCGCCCCGAACAGAACCAGGTCGCCACAGCGCGGGCCCAGGCCGTAATGATGCAGTTGTTCGAGTAATTCATAGGGCACTCCATAAGGTCGGAGGAAGGCAAGTTCATGCTGATGAAAGCGTGGATTATCGCCTACGCAGATAGACCCCCCTTGATGGAAAATCATCAACTCACCATCTTCTTCCCCCCTGGCCAGAACAAAACCGATTCCCTTGTGTTTTTGCAAAAAACGCAGTAGCAGCGGTTGAGCTTGTTCGACCTCTCTCCAGTTGAGGGGTTGCGCTGAACCGGTGATGTAAAGGTGTGCAAGGCTGCTGGAATAGGTAATCACCACGCCACCTTCCTGGTCAATCTTCAAGGTTTCCGGCACCAGGTCATGAACCTTTTTCTGCAGGTAATTCCTGGTGAGCTGATAGATACGCTGCCGCCAGCCTTTCTTGCGGGCCTCAAGTTCGTCCTGCAGATAGCCGATTTGTATCCTGGAGAATTCAAGAGAGCCGGATGAAACGGAGGCAGTCTGGTTCTCGCGCAGAAAGGCACTGACCGCGTCGCCGAGGGTGGCGCCAAAACGATTCTGAAACGGGTAGCCAGGGGTCTGGCCATGATCGGAGAGGATGACCAGCAGGTAATCGGCTCCCGGCACATGGTCGATAGTTCGAAGAATCTCACCAATACGCCGGTCGATGTACTGCAGGTTCTTCAGTGCTGGCCAGGAGCCCGGCCCGAAATGGTGGGCGATCTCATCGTAGCCGCTGTAGGTGGTATAGATGCGTGGTGTGCCGGCATAGACTTCGGCGATTACACCGAAGGTCTGCATCTCACGCAGGATCACATTGCAGAAGATGCGGATAAATGGAAACAGCCCCTCCTGGGTACTCCAGCTCTTCTTGCGTCGATGATGCCATTCGTCTTTACGATTGGCCCAGTACTCAAGAAAGGTCGCGAAAAACATTCGGCAGGTCCGCAGTGGGTTAACTAATTGAAGCAGAACAATGCGCAGGCCGCCAACACGGCCGAAGAGTGTCTGGGGGTGTGGGGAGGAGACTGTAAAGATACTGCGCTCGGCATCGCCGTCCAGGATGTTCGAATAGGAGGCTCCGCCTGCCAGCAGGCCCTCCTCCCCAGCAAAAAGTTTTTCCCGAAAAAGCTGCACCTGGTCCGGATCATTGCAGGAAATTATTTGCCCGGTTTCCTTCTCGAACCAGCGAAAGGCCGGGATGCCGTGATCGTTGCCGTAGAAATAGGTTGATTGTGCCGCCGGAGTGGTGCTCGGCAGGCCGGCCTGGTACTCGATAAGCTTGTGGCCGCGGCGCAGGTAGCGCTCAAGGTGGGGAAGGTAGCCCCGATCAAGGGCTTGTTGAAGATACGGGAAGGCCAGGCCGTCGATCTGGATGCCGACAAGCCCCTTTTGTGGGCCCTCAAGCAAATTCTCCTGGCGTTCCTTGCGGAACGGGAAGAGCTTTAGACCGTAATAACAGCTATAGAGCCATTTGGTCAGTGCGCGGGGTGGCATAGAACCTCCTCTGGAAGGTCATTATAGCAGACACCCCGCATACTGAGAAATATTAGCTTGTTACAGTGACCTTCTGGATGGTAATCACGTCTTGCGGTACGTCCTGATGCATGCCGCTGTTGCCGGTTTTGACCTGGCGAATTGCGTCAACAACGTCCATACCATCGGTGACTTTGCCGAACACTGCATAGCCGAAGCCCTGTGGATTTGGCGCGGTTTGATTGAGAAAACTGTTGTCACCAACGTTGATGAAGAACTGGCTGGTCGCGCTGTCGACTTCCGAGGTCCGTGCCATGGCGATCGTGCCAAGGTTATTCTTAAGGCCGTTGCCTGCCTCGTTCTTGATCGGAGCCTTTTTGTTGTCCTTGTCACGCATATCGGCCGTAAGGCCTCCACACTGGACCATAAAGCCATCGATAACGCGGTGAAAGATGGTGCCTTCGTAGAAGCCGTCGTTGGCGTAATCGATGAAGTTGGCAACGCTAATTGGAGCGTTGGCTGCATCGAGTTCAAGGACAATATCGCCCATGCTGGTCTCGATACGGGCGGTTGGATTGGTGCTTTCAGACATATTTGTCTCCTTTTAAAGTCAGATTTGGCGCAGGTATAACATGTGCTGAATGTGGGGGCAAGATAGTGGTTAGTTATTCTTCCGTTGCTACCGATGCAGTCTCAATCTGCGCCGAACCCTCCTCGGTACCCCCGTCATCGATCCAGGCGGTCATCAGGGTGTAACCGACAGCCAGCAGGACCGGACCAATGAAGAGGCCGATAACACCGAAAGTAATCAGGCCACCGATAACGCCGGCGAAGATCAGGAGCAAGGGTATGTTCGCATTCCTGCGGATCAAGATCGGGCGCAGGAAACCATCCAGGCTCATGACGAAGATCGACCAGACCAACATGGCAATTCCCCATCCCATGCTGCCTTTCCAGAAGAGCCAGATGACCGCCGGGATCAGAACCGGGCTGGGACCGATCTGGGCGATGGTCAACATGAAGATGAGTGCCGTCAGTAAGGACGCATAGGGGACGCCGATGACTGCCAGTCCGATTCCCGCCAGGATTGACTGCACTAAAGCTGTGATCACTACGCCATGTGCCACGGCCCTGATCGCATTAGCCGCCAGAACGGCAGCGTTTTCACCACGATCATCAGCGATCCGGTGAGCCAGTCTCCGCACCATCTTCGCCGCGGCTTCACCGTTCATATAGAGCAGGGCCGTCAGGATCAGAGTTAACATGAAATGAATCAGTATCAAGCCAAAATTACCCGCCTGTGCCACTATCCATCCAGCCACATTGGTGACATATGGAGTGAGTCGTTTGGCGAATTCTCCTTGATCGGTTGCCGCAGCCTTCTGCCAGAGTTCGGTGATCGAATTGCCGACCAGTGGTACCCGCTCGACCCAGACAGGAGGCGCCGGGATTTCAAGGCTGACCATTTGTTTCCCCAGTGCAGTGAGCTGGGGTGCGTTTTCGACGATGGTGCCAACAGCGAGCGTGAAGGGGATGACAAAAACCAGAAGCAGAAGTCCCATCATCACCATAACGGCAGGACGCCGACCCTTGACTTTCTTTTGCACAATGGTCAGCAATGGCCAGGTAGCTATAACGATCATGCTGGCCCAGATCAGTGCCGGCAGGAACGGGCTTGTGATCCAGAAACAGGCCGCCAGCAGAGCGCCTATGAGGACTATAATCAGGGTGTTTTTAACCAGATCTTTTTTTTGGGCGTCATTCATGACTTTACCTGCAAGCAGTAGCCTTCGTTATAATTGAGAGTCAAAACATTCCCCGGGATTGTGACATAAAATGAAATGGATTGCACCCTGGCAGTCAGTTCATTGGTGGTCCGATGGGCTGCTAGAGAGGTTTCGGCTGGCACACAGCTTCAGGGGCGTCTGCTTTGGCTCCGCATTTGGCGCAGACCACGGTCGGGTTTGCAGAGCGTTGATCGATTTCCATCATCAGGCCCTT
>JAUWTX010000078.1 GCA_030614505.1 Desulfuromonadales bacterium | reverse complement strand
GGCGTTGCAAGGACGTGATATTGCAGCACAGGCTCAAACCGGAACTGGCAAAACAGCGGCGTTCCTTATCGCTCTCTTTACCCGGTTACTGAAACATGAAGCTGTATCGAAGCAAGGGCCACGGGCCCTGATTCTTGCTCCGACCCGAGAACTGGTTGTGCAAATCTGCGCCGATGCCAACGGCCTGGGTGCCGGCTGCCCCTTCAAGGTACAGGCGATTTTCGGCGGCGTTGACTACGAAAAGCAAAGGCGTGCCCTGCAGGATGGCGTCGATATCATCGTCGCCACTCCCGGCCGATTGATCGACTATGCCAAGCAGAATGTCTTTACTCTGAAACATGTCGAATCGCTGGTCATTGATGAGGCGGACCGGATGTTCGATATGGGGTTTATCCGCGATCTGCGTTATATTCTGCGCAAGTTGCCGCCTTTTGAAAAACGTCAGACGATGCTCTTTTCCGCAACGCTGTCACAGCGTGTTATGGAATTGGCCTACGAGTTCATGAACATTGCTGAGAAAGTGCGCATTGAACCTGAGCAGGTAACGGCCGAACGGGTTGAACAGATTGTCTACCATGTGTCCCGGCGGGAAAAGTTTCCTCTGCTGCTCGGGTTGCTCAAGAAAGAGGTGGAGGAAGTCAGGGTTCTGATTTTCATAAATACCAAGAGGGAAGGGGAGCACCTCTCCGGACGTCTGCGCCTGAACGATTTCAAGGTGGCCGTTCTGTCCGGTGATATCCCTCAGAAAAAGCGTCTACGCATCCTCGATGATTTCAAGGCTGGCAAACTGAACTTCCTGGTGGCTACCGATGTTGCTTCACGCGGTCTGCATATCGAAGGTGTGACGCACGTGGTCAACTATGACCTGCCGCAGGATGCCGAAGATTATGTCCATCGCATCGGCAGAACGGCCCGGGCGGGAGCAGGCGGCAAGGCGATCAGCTTTGCTGATGAAGACCTGGCCTATTTCCTCCCCGACATTGAAGAGTATATCGGCCAGAAAATCCCGAGTACTGTTCCTCACGACGAAGATCTCTTCAAGAATTACAAACGTGGCGTGCTACACAAAAAATCACCAGTACCTGACAAAAAAAGCGGTGGTGGCAAGTCGCGGCCACAACGACGAAGACGTCCTGGTGGCAAGCCAAGGCAACACTAAGGTGTCCTGTCTTTATATGGACGGCCTTGACGGCTGCACAAGATGTAAGCGGTTGGTGGCCTTTATGGCTCAACTGCCGCCGACCAGGGGGCGTCTGCGTACTGATTACCACAATGCCCCGGTCAATGGTTTCGGCGATCTGCAGGCGCGTATCTGTCTGATTGGGCTGGCTCCTGGTGCTCATGGTGCAAACCGGACCGGTCGTCCCTTTACTGGAGATGGTGCCGGCAAGTTCATGTATCCGTTGCTGTACCAGTCCGGGTTCTCCAATCAGGCAGAAGCCGTGTCTGCTGATGATGGGCTGGAGTTACAGGACCTCTATATTACCAATGCGGTCAAGTGCCTGCCTCCAGAGAATCGGCCGAACGCCGAGGAGTTTACCGCCTGTCGCCCTTATCTTGAAAAAGAGTTGCAAGCCTTGAAGGGCCTGCGTGTGCTCATCGCCCTCGGGCATGGAGCCCATAACAGCCTGTTGCGGCTTTTTCAGTCTCAGGGGCTGATTAAGCACCTGTCTGATGTCCCTTTCGCTCATGGCAGCAGCTTTTTACTGTCCAATGGCCTATGGTTGGTAGGTTGTTACCACACCAGTCGTTACAATGTTCAGACCGGCCGGATGAATGACAAGATGTTTCTCGACCTGCTTGAGCAGGTCAGATCGTTGGTGCAGGGAGACTAGTCTCATGAGAGAAAATGGTTGATATTGTTCTGTTTGTTCCGATAAAATCATCTTTTAGGGAAAACATATAGTTCATGTCAAATATTACCACCACATTGAACACACTGAAAGAACGCGGCGAAAAGGCCCTGGTCACCTTTATCACTGCAGGAGATCCGGATCTGGCAACCAGTGAACAGATCGTTCACACGCTTATTGAGTCCGGTGTCGACCTGATTGAACTCGGTTTTCCTTTCTCTGATCCAATGGCTGATGGTCCGACGATTCAGCTTGCCTCGGAGAGAGCGCTGGCGTCCGGGACGACATTACGTGGTGTCATCGATATGGTTGCCAGAGTTCGCCAACACAGTAATGTGCCGATTGTATTGATGGGGTATTACAATCCGGTGTTCTGTTACGGTTCTGAACAGTTTGCTCGTGATGCGGCTGCTGCTGGTATTGATGGTCTGTTGCTGGTTGACCTGCCTCCCGAAGAAGCTGAGGAATTACATCCTTTTCTCAAGGATGTCGGGATTGATCTGATTACGTTACTGGCGCCGACTACAGGTGAGAAACGCAGCGCCCGTCTGGCCGCTGACAGCGAAGGGTTTCTCTACTATGTGTCCATGACCGGTGTGACCGGGAGCAAACAGGTGGATGCCGGGGCAATCGCTGATGCGGTTAATGACCTCAAAAAACAGAGCCCGATTCCTGTGGCTGTCGGGTTTGGTATTTCCACCCCGGAGGCTGCCGGAGAAGTTGCCGAGATTGCCGATGCGGTTGTTGTCGGCAGCGCCCTGGTCAAACTGATTGCCGAGTTCAGTGGCTCATTGAGTCTGCTGGACGAAGTCAGAAGTTTTGTCCGGCAACTTAAAGCCGCAATCTGAGCCGTCTGACGTCGGTGTTGTTGTTCATGAGGCTTCTGATTCGAAAAAACTGACAACCTCATGGAAAAATTGCAAAACTGGACACACCGGAAGTAGCGGTCAAAATGTTTTATACGAAGCCTCAATGTCTTGAAGCTCTCAGTGTGAAGTTGGCATCCTGTCAGAAGCGCTGTCGGATATTGAATGGCAATTAACGGTTCGTTTCCTAAAGCTGGAACCGTCTGAATCGCGAGGTAAATCATGGCCTGGTTCAAAAAATCCAAGGCGCCGATTGCGCCGGTGGCAAACAAGAAAGTGCAGATGCCCGAGGGGCTCTGGACAAAGTGTAAAAATTGCGAGGAGATCATCTATTCCAAAGAGATCGAACGCAATCTTAATGTTTGCCCAAAATGTGACTATCATTTCCGCATCAGTGCGCGAGAAAGGATCGCTCTCGTTATTGACGAGGTAACATTTTCCGATATTGATGCCAAGATGAGCTCGGTGGACTTTCTGAAGTTCAAGGACTCCAAAAAATACAGCGACAGGCTCAAAGCGGCCTTCAAAAAGAATGGTGACGGAGACGCCGTTATTACCGGTTCCGGTATGATGAATGGCCAGGAAGTTGTCGTTGCTGTCTTTGACTTTGGTTATATGGGTGGCAGTATGGGCTCGGTTGTCGGTGAAAAGATAACGCGAGCGATCGAATTGGGCCTTGAGAAAAAGGCGCCGGTTCTGATTTTCTCTTCTTCGGGAGGGGCACGTATGCAGGAGAGTATCCTCTCTCTGATGCAGATGGCCAAAAGCAGTGCGGCACTCGCCAAGCTGAAAAAAGAGGGGATACCGTTTATTTCTGTACTCACCGATCCGACCACTGGTGGTGTAACAGCCAGCTTTGCCATGCTTGGGGATTTAAATATTGCTGAACCTAAGGCTCTGATCGGCTTTGCTGGTCCTCGTGTTATTGAGCAGACAATTCGCCAGAAACTCCCGGATGGTTTTCAACGTTCTGAATTTCTCCTTGAGCACGGCATGGTCGATATGATTGTCTCCCGTCAGGAGATGAAGGAGAAGTTGTCACAGGTCTTGCGCATATTTACCAAGCAGGCTGCAGCTGTTTAGTGGATTTCCAGGCAAGTCTAGACTACCTCTACGGGTTGCAGCGCTTCGGTGTCAAGCTTGGCCTGGAGAATATGCAGGCCCTGAAATCTCGTTTGCCGTTGTTACAGGAACCCTTCCCCTGTGTTCATGTCGCCGGAACCAATGGCAAAGGGTCGGTCAGTGTCTTGCTGGCTGAGATGCTCAAACATTCCGGGTTACGGGTAGGCCTTTACACCTCTCCCCACCTGCACTGTTTTACAGAGCGTATACGAATTGATGGCGAACCAATTGATCATAATGAACTAGCATCAATCGCAGAAACCATACGTCAGGTTGCCGTGAAAATCCCGGTGACCTTTTTTGAAGCGACGACGGCGATAGCCCTGCTGGCTTTCAAGAAGCACCAAGTTGATATTGCTGTGATTGAAACCGGTCTCGGTGGGCGACTTGATGCTACCAATATTATCGAGCCGCAACTTTGCTTGATTACCCCGATCAGCCTGGATCACAGTGAGCATTTAGGTGGCACTCTGGCGGAGATTGGTGGTGAGAAGGCCGGCATCATAAAGTCCGGTGTGCCAATTGTCGTTGGTAAACAGGAGCCCGAAGTCGCTGAGGTGATTTTGGCTGCGGCTGATAATCAGGGTGCTGCCGTTTGTCTCGCCGCTCGTGATTATAATTGGCAGGGCGATCATGGTGCCCTCTCAGTAACTGTCGGTGATAGTCATTTTGACGGATTGACATGTACTCTGGCCGGGGCACATCAACTTGATAACTTTGCGCAGGCTGTTGCCGCAGCCACGCAATTGCGAGAGCAGGGTGTTGCGATAACAGATGCTGCCATACGTAAGGCAGGCAGGACAGTTACTTGGCCGGGACGCCTGGAGTGGTGGCGGGGGGCTCGCCAGGTTCTGTTGGATGTGTCGCATAATCAGGCAGGGATAACCTGCCTGGCCAATTATCTTGAAGAGCAGAAGATTTCACGGGTTCATCTGGTGGTTGGGCTGAGTGGTGAGCGCGATCCGCTTGAAACTCTGATGCCACTGGTAAAATTTGCCGCTGCAATATATGCTGTACCGGTTTCTTGTGGGCTGTCTGTACCGACAACTCGGATAGTAGAATGGGCAGAGCAGCAAAGGCTGCCGGTTTCTGGACATGTCACAGCAGGTGAGGGTTTCGCTGCCGCACTCAAAGGTGCCCGGCACAAAGATCTGGTTGTGGTGTGTGGTTCTCTCTACCTGGTTGCGGAGCTACGGCAGAAATTAGAGGAGGGGGAATTATCCGTAGATCTTGAAACGGCGGACTTCCCTTAATTTTTTATGACGGATAAAGCAATGCGAAGATTCTCTGTGGGGGCAACGCTCTATGTGTTGCTTATTATTGGTGTGCTCTTTTGGGGACCCTTGAGTAAGCCCGCCGTTGCCCAGCCTGCTGCTCTGGAGGAAAGCAGGAGTGTTATGAGTACATCCCCTTCAGCAAAAGCTGATCAGGAAGTACCTATCACCCTGGTTGCCGATTCCCTGACCTACAATGCTGAAGAAGATGTCTACGAGGCAAAGGGTGATGTCATCCTTCGTCAAGCTGGAGTCGAGTTAAAAGCAGAGGAAATTCTCTGGCAAGCTGCGACTCAGGATGCTGCAGCGCAAGGGTCAGTCAAGCTCACTGAAGCTGGTTCTGAGGTTTCCGGCGAACGTCTGCAGTACAATATGGCCACTGGACAGGGGCAGATCCGTGACGGTCAGGTCTTTGTTCATGAAGACAACTTTCATCTGGCCGGTGAGCAAATGGAAAAACGTGGGCAGATAGATTATTTTGTCAAAAATGGCAGCTTTACGACTTGTGATGGTGAAATTCCTGACTGGAAATTCTCTGCCAGTGAAGTCGATGTAACCCTCGGGGGCTATGCTCGGGCCAAGCATGTCTGGTTCCACATCCGGGATGTCCCGGTTCTCTATACGCCCTACCTGGAATTCCCTGTGCAGACGGAGCGGGAGTCAGGGTTCCTGATGCCCTGGTTCGGCTATTCGAACAACAAGGGGACTCGGGCCTCTCTGGCCTGGTATCAGGTTATTGATCGCCACCTGGATGCAACGATCTATCTTGATTACCTCTCTGAAATCGGTCTTGGTAAGGGTCTTGAGTACCGATATGCACTGGCAAATCAGAATAACGGCAAGGCCCTTTATTATCACGTTACGGGGCTGAAAGAGACTCCCGATCTCTACTACCTGAAGTGGGATCACCGTGGAGAGTTGCCCGGTGACTGGAGTCTTACCGCCGATATGGAATACACCAACAAGAGGCTCTTCTTTGAAGAGTTTGGTGAGGTTGCCGAGGATTATAATCGCGACAAGACGGTCTCGACGCTGATACTCCAGCGCAATTGGCAAAAACTAAATCTGGTTGGTTATGCACGCTATATCAAGGATTTGGAAACTAATAACGATCAGACTTTACAGCGTCTTCCCGAAGTAGGCCTTGGTCTGGCCCGCTATCGTCTCGGTGACACACCTTTTTATGCTGACCTTGAAAGTTATGCGACCCGTTTTCAGCGCGATGAAGGTGTGGATGGCGAGCGGCTTTACTTAAAGCCTTCTCTGTCGGCGGTGTTTAAGCCCGGTTCATGGCTTGAAATTGTTCCGGAAGTGGCTCTTTACGAGCGGCTCTACAGTACTGATTCTGGAGATGATGAGGAATTTGTTCCCGAATTCTCTCTGTCCCTTGCAACGAGACTGGTGAAGAGTTTTGATCTTAACCGATGGGGTATTGAACGTCTCCAGCACAGTATAGAACCGAAGGTGATTTACACCTATGTGCCGGATGAAAACCAGGATAACCTGCCATTATTTGATCTCTTTGACCGAATTGAACGGCAGAATGATGTTACCTACGCGCTGGTCAATCGCTTGGTTGCCGGCAGCACGGCGGCAGATGGTTCAAGATCTTACCGTGAGCTTCTCAACTTGAGGATATCTCAAGGCTACGATATTGATGAAGCCAGAAATAACCGCTCGGGAGAGAATCAGCCTTTCTCTGATGTGCGTGTCGAATTGGATTTTCAACCGACCCGGAACCTCTCGCTGGATGTGGATAGCCGCTTTTCTGTTTACGGTGGTGATGGCTTCAGCACTCTCAGGATCGGTGCCTCCGCCAGGGATAATACGGGCAATGCCATTAAAATTGATTACTCCTACAAGGACGTTGGTTTTGAAAGCGTTGCCACAGATTTCATTAAGTTACAGCTGGACACCCCGGTTTTGAAACCGATTTATATCAGGTTTGAAGAGCGTTATGATTTCCGTGAGAGCCGTGAGCTTGAGAAGGTTGTTGGTCTGGAATACCGCTCAAAATGTTGGAGTATTTTGATGACGTACCGCAATCGATACCGGGAGGACGGTGCCAATGATAATGAGTTTATGATGACTTTCGTTTTGGCTGGCCTTGGGATGAACCAGGGTTTCGGCAGCGGTTTTGGAACGGTGCATCAATAATCCTTGGATAATTTGACAAAAGCGGAAAGTTTGTTATCTTCACATGACTTTGCCAACCATCTGATGGGGCTCACTGTGAGCTGGGTTGGGCGGCTATATTGATCCGGGAGGGAGGTGCTGTTCAGGAGGGATTGCAGGATTTTATGCCCACATCGGGTTCTTTTTATTCTAATTTTGGAGGGAAATGTAATGAAACATTATCTGTTAATGATGGTTCTGATGGTAGCTGTTGGTGTGGCTGCCTTGTCACCGGTTACTGTTGTCGCAGCTGAAAATCCTGCTGCAAACACACTCATTGAAACGATTCATCTCAATCAGGCAACGGCCGAGCAGTTGCAGACTTTGCCTGGTGTTGGGCCCGCTCTGTCAGAAAGAATTGTCATTTATCGAACTGAGCATGGCCCCTTCAGCAGTGTAGATCAATTGACTGATGTTAAAGGGATTGGTCAGGCCAAACTAGCGAAGTTCAAAAAGCAACTGACTGTTGATTGATTGGTCACAAAGGCCTGCCATCCGGCAGGCCTTTTATTATTTTACCAGTTGTTCCACCTCCTTTTTTGCATGTGATGTTCAACGTATCTCTAAGCATTTATGTGAAAAACCTTGATTTTTAATGTGATTTGATGAAACAATCCCCTGTTAAAAG
>JAUWTX010000062.1 GCA_030614505.1 Desulfuromonadales bacterium | reverse complement strand
TAATAATTCCCCCAACTGCTGTAGTGGCCAGGGCGATTATAGCGCCCATAACCGCCGTAATAAGGGCCCGGAGAGTATCCAGAAACGTGCACGGGGGTGGTCACCGTCGCCCTCCGTTGTCCGATCAGTCTTGTCAACAGGACAGAATCACACTCGCGCTCAGCCATTTTTTTGGCAACGATCTCTTTGTTAGCCTCTTTGGAGGTGGTGATATCTCTATAGCTTGCTTCAGATGACACCCCTTGGCTGAAAAATTGATTACTGAAAGCATCTTCGAATATCCGCCGGTTCATTTCGCTCTTGGCGATCCCGACGATGTAGACTTTTGCGATCGGTCCCTTGAAATCAGAATTTGACCAGGAACCGGTCATGTCGGTGCTGGAGCAGGCAACCATTGTAAGTCCGGTAAACATCAGTGCTAAAACTCGTGTAATCAAGGTCATTGTTGTGCTCTCCATTTTTTTGTCCTCTCAAGAAGACCATATTTAAAGTTGTCTGAACGGTAAGAATTGCAGAACCTGAATGGTCAACAAAATCTGTAACACCCAAAAGCATGCCCATGGACGTGACTTTTATGACCGGCTTTCTGCCACCTCAGCGGTAGAGGTAAACGATGGCAACGCTACCTATTTGGCGATTATCTCGTTCGAAAGGTTGTCGACCACGACGGGGGTATCCATGTAGGTGACCGACGGATCTGTACCGTACTTTTCACGTACGAATGCTCTCCAACTCTCCGTATACAGTGCGTCAGCCTCTTCTCTGCTGTTCCAGAGATAGACTCCACCGACGGTTTTGCCATCTTGCGACAACAGGTAGTATTTCCGTACGAGGCCCGTCACGCCTTGGTATTTAGGAGCCGTGCTCAAGAAGATCTTTCGTGCATCGTCGAGAGTAATTGGCTTTGGCAATTGGAAGGTGGCGATGGCTGTGATCATGTTGCTCCTCTTTTGATGAATAAATGGGCTTCCTGAATATTGCGTTCAATGAGATGGCTATTTTCATCTCGGCAGTGGTGTCTTATAGGACACCCAGCCAAGTATAAAGTTTCTACGGAACCGGGGGGGCTTTAAGATAATAAATAACAATGGCCCGGCTCATCGAAGGTGGTTCGCAGTAGTTGATGTGCCGGCGTCCCAACTGATCACTACGCTTTCCCCGTGCGACTGTTCTCGGTCCAATCAGACATTGGCGTTTCGCTGATCTGTTGCGGAAGTATGATTTCTCAGATCCATGTTTTTATTACAAAAAACCGCTGGTCAGCATAAGCCGGCAACAGCGGTTTGTAGTTTTTCAGGGTTTCCCTGCAATTCTCTTGATCATTTCCACCCTCATGGAACGTATCAAATAAAGCGCAATCAATCTAACTCAATATGAGGTTGAGGTCAAAGGGGCGTGTTTCCTGTAAACCTCCTGCATTGCTTGCAATGGATATGTTTGCTGAAATGCGAGAGTCTTACTGACTCTGCAATGGTTAATGAATGGTGTTGGTCTTGAATTGATTGTTTGTGAAGTATCGTCAAGTGTATCATGAAAACCCAGTTGCGGCCACTCCGGAGATGGTCGGGCAATTCACTGCAATTGAGGGACAATGAGGATATACCATGGAAAAGCTCAAACAATTCTTTTCTGCACAGGATCTTTTTGCGAAACATGTTGGAATCGAGCTCATTGAAGTTGCGCCAGGTTATGCAAAAACCAGCATGAAAATTGAATCTCACCACTTTAACGGGGCTAAAACAGTTCATGGTGGTGCCATCTTCACCTTGGCCGATTTCGCCTTTGCGGTTGCTTCCAACTCCCGCGGTACTCTGGCTATGGGTATCAACACCAGCGTCTCCTTTGTCAAATCGGCAACCAATGGGACGCTCTATGCCGAAGCCCGTGAGCAGTCACTAAATCCAAAGCTGGCCTCCTACTCTGTCCATGTTACTGATGACGACAACGAAACCGTGGCTATTTTCCAGGGGATGGTGTATCGCAAGAAACAACTGATCCTGGGCAAAGATTCATAAAAAACTTTTCGAAACCGACTTCCTTGGGGGCCAGGGAGCAAGGCTAAGACAGAAGCTATCTATGGACTGAAGCTCTCGGAGGTCGTATGAAAAAAGAAAACTTAAAGGAAATAGTCAGCCGCGATGGGCACTGCTTTGGGTGCAGTCAACAAAACCCCTATGGTTTGAAGATGCGCTTTTATTCTGATGAAACCGTTCTCTATTCCTGGCTGAGTGTGCCGGACCACTTATGTGGATGGAATGGTGTTGTGCATGGCGGAGTCCTTTCCACCATCTTGGATGAAATTATGAGTTGGACTGCCATTTATAATCTCCACCGCATTGTTATGACTAAAACCATGACCGTGGATTTTTTCAAACCAGTTTACATCAAGGAAGAGCTGAAGGTTGAAGGCCGAGTTATAGAACAAACCAGTAAAAGAGAAGTCGTTTTGGAAGGGAAAATTTACAAAGCAGATGGTGTCCTGTGTGCACAAACTTGTGGCACATTTGCTATGTTCACAGCAAAAGCGGTTAACAGAATGAACATCATGCCTCCAGAAGTTCTTGATAGTTTTGCTTGGATTGTAGATCAATAAATTCAGTGATTTATGGGGCACTATTCTGGTGCTTCCTGTCGGTCGTGCATGCCGTAGTCTCTAATGACTTCCGCTACACGTATCCTGAAATCAGCAAAGACCTCTGCTTTGCCCTTCCCCTGAGCAAAGCGATGCAGCTCAAATTCCCGCCACTTTCTAATCGATGCCTCATCTTTCCAGAAGGACAGGGAGCAAAGCTTGCCCTCATTGGATAAACTGGCAAACCGCTCGATGGAGATAAAACCGTCAACTTGGGCGAGGTGCTCTCTCAGTTGTGCCGCTATCTGCAGATACTCCTCCTGTTTCCCTTCTCTGATATGGACTTCGAAAATGACCGCGATCATGGTTGGTCTCCCGGGAGATTGTCTGATTATTTGAGTTCGTTATAACGAAAGCAATCAGTAGTATGATCGTTCACCATGCCGATGGATTGCATGAAGGCGTAACAGATAGTGGTGCCGACGAAATTGAAGCCACGTTTTTTCAAGTCTTTGCTCAACTGGTCGGAAAGCGGGGTATGTGCTGGAATGTCAGAGACAGTCTGCCAGGTATTAATAACCGGCATGTCATCGACATAACGCCAGAGATAGTCTGCAAAAGACGAATTTTCTTTTTGGATCTGCAAAAATCCCCGGGCGTTTTTGATAGTTGCTTCGATCTTAAGGCGGTTACGGACGATGCCGGCATTTTGCATCAGGCGATGGATGTCTTCATCATCGTAACGGGCGACTTTGTGCGGATCGAATTGATGGAAGGCCTGACGATAGTTGTCGCGTTTTTTCAGAATGGTCAACCAGCTTAGGCCGGCCTGGGCACCTTCGAGAATTAACATCTCGAAGAGATGGCGATCGTCATGAACGGGAGTACCCCATTCATTGTCGTGGTAAGCGACGTATAGTGGATCGCTACCACACCATGTGCAACGTTTGATCATCTTCCCTCTCCAGTATGATGCCGCTTACAATTTACAGCTTATCACGGTTCTTTGCCCACAGCCCCACTTCAGAACGCCGTGCTTTGCTCTCCGCAATCAGAAAATTTTCTTTCATTCTGAATTCAAATCTTCTGTAGACAACAGCCAACCCTTGTTCAACAAGAACACGATTGAGCAGGCGGCCATCAGGCAAGTATACATAGGCGAGCAGACGGCCATGTCGATCGCGTGGTGGCTTATCGAGGGTCAGGCTGACCCTTTGCCCTTTTACCTGCTTGATGTTGAATGCTTTGGCTGCCTGGTAAATCTGTCGTTGTCTTGCAGCAGAAACTCCCTTGCCAAAAAGATATTGATCGCGGCGAGAATTTTCTCTTTCCGGTGTGTCGATTCCGATCAGACGTACCTTGCCGACCGTATCAATTTTAATGGTATCACCATCGTAGACCCAAATGACAATACCCTGCAGGGAGGGGGGCGGTTCTTCGGCAGAGGCGGGCAGGGGAAGGATAAAGCTCAGGCTGAGTAGCAGATAAAGGATCTTTGTGATCACCTGCGACCCCAGAGCAGGCGGGAGAAGATTCCTATGCAGAAACCCCAGATCAGATTGTAGAGAACAACAAAGAGGGGTGTGAATTGGCCAAGATCCAGGCCCAGCCAGCCGTGTCTGGTCATATCAGGATAGACGAAAAGGAGTTGGAACGCGGTGGGTATCAGGCTGATCCACAATCCTTTGCGAACCCAGTGACGACGGGATTTTAGCGAGCCGACGGTGAGGAAATAAGTCAGGCCCCAGAGTCCGCCCCAGACCAGGCGTCCGTAGAGCCAGTCAGGGGTCAGCGAAGGTGACATGCGGACACCAGCCATTGCAGGGATTCCCATCTGGCCGGCCTGCCAGACAATCAGGCTACTGCATAGTGCACCAAGCACCCCAGCGCAGAAGCAGACGGTCATCAGGGTACTGGTGCGTGGCATGGTTCCTCCCGAGAGCAACGGATTCTAGATATCGTTCAGGGCCGTCCCCTCGTTCATGCTGCCGGTTCGGTAACCCTGAAGATCGAGGGCAACGTAAGTGAACCCGGCAGCTTTGAACTCGGCCAGTAGTGGAATGCGCACCTTATCATCAATGATTCTCGATAGTTCGTCAAGTGCTACTTCGATTCTGGCAGTTTCGCCGTGATAACGGACGCGAAAGGTATGGAAGCTGTTTTCGCGCATGAAGGTTTCACAACGATCAATCTGTTGTAACCGCTCGGCCGTGATGCGGGTGCCATAGGGGAAACGTGAGGCGAGACATGCGAAGGGTTGCTTCTCGGCCGTTGAGAGACCACTCAAACGGCTCAACGCGCGGATGTCCTCCTTGGTAAGGCCTGCCTCGAGCAGAGGCGACCGAACCTTTAACTCTGTGACGGCTTGTCGTCCAGGGCGGTAGTCATCCAGGTCGTCGAGATTTGAACCATCAAGGACCTCAGCATAGCCGAGTTCCCTGGCCTTGTTCAGGCAGATTGCGAACAGTTCTTTCTTACAGTGATAGCAACGTTGTGGTGGGTTGTCAGCAAAGCCGGGAATTTCCAACTCGTTGCTGTCGACGACGACCTGTTGCACGCCGAGCTCCTTTGCGAGCCTAACACTTTCGTTGAATTCGTAGCTCGGATAGGTCGGCGAGGTAGCTGTCAGGGCGATAACATGCTTGGTGCCGAGAACATCCCTGGCCGTTTGTAGCAGGAAGGTTGAGTCGACGCCGCCTGAAAAGGCAACCACTGCTGAGTTTAGTTCAGTCAGAATGTCTTTCAGCTTTTGAAATTTGGTGTCAAGTTGCATGAGGTAAGGGACTTAAGAAGTTATTGATATATCGTTTTTGATCTTAAACCTAAAGACAAATTAGCCGCGATGAAAATCTATCAAGGTCTATAGGTTTAGCCCAAAAAAGTCATTTCTCCTATAGATTTTCATAGATTCTGATCGCGGCTAAATAAAAGGTTTTGCTTTAGCTTGATCAGCGTTTGTCAGATTTGATCAACGGCCCATTGCTTGTCGCCTTTAAGGAGTTGTTCAGTCAAAAATATTAGTGGAAAGATAACGTTCGCCGGTGTCACAGAGAATCGTGACAACATTTTGCCCCGGTTTCAACTGTGCCGCAATCTGGCGGGCAGCAAAGACATTTGCACCTGAAGATATACCGACAAAAACTCCTTCATCGCGGGAAAGATCGTGGGTTGTTTGCATGGCCTGCTCATTTGTGACCGTGATGATCTCTGTAAAGATATCCGTGTTGAGAACATCAGGAATAAAGCCGGCGCCAATCCCCTGGATTTTGTGTGGCCCAGGATCACCACCAGAGAGGACAGGTGAGTCACTCGGTTCAACTGCGACAACCAATACTTCGGGGTTTTTCTCTTTAATTGCCTGGCCAGCACCGGTGATTGTGCCGCCGGTACCTATCCCGGCAACAAGAGCATCGACCTGGTTGTTCAGGTCGCGCAAGATCTCAGGCCCGGTTGTCTCATAGTGAATTTTGGGATTGGCAGGGTTACAGAATTGTTGGGGCATGAATGCCTTGCGTTCTGCGGCAATTTCTTCTGCTTTTTCAATGGCACCACGCATTCCTTGCGAGCCGGGAGTGAGAATGAGTTCGGCACCGAAGGCGCCAAGCAGGCGACGACGTTCCATGGACATGGTGTCGGGCATGGTCAGCACGATCTGGTAGCCTTTGATTGAGCCCACCAGGGAGATACCGATGCCAGTGTTGCCGCTGGTAGGTTCGACAATCACAGCGCCCGGTTTCAGCAAACCATCCTTTTCGGCCTGCTCAATCATGGCCTTGGCTATGCGGTCTTTGACACTACCACCGGGATTGGCACTCTCCAGTTTTCCCCATAGTGTTGCCGACCCCTCCGGTGTGCTTATTTTCACCAGGGGCGTATTGCCTATCAGTTCGAGTATAGAGGAAGCTCTCTCTGCCATGAGTTAAGGACTCCTTAAAAAAGGTGTGACACTAAAATAAGGTATAGCACTAGATGAAGTACATGAAACGGTGGTCCAGTTCCTTTTCCATTCCCATGGCCCTGGCGTCTTCGCACAGGTCTTTCAAGGTTACAGAGGCCAAGTATTCTTTGAGGCGTGTACTTGCCTCCATCCAAACTTTCTGAGTGACGCATTCGTTGTCAAATTCACACTCTTTTTTGCATCCCTTGCCTGACTTGATGCAGTTGACGAGGCCCATTTCACCTTCTGCGGAAGTAATGATCTGGTAGACGTTAATTTCCTCAGGTTTCCGGGAAAGGAAATAGCCGCCCTGGGGCCCTCTGCGGCTTTTGAGCAGGCCGCCGCGTTTCAAATCTTGAAAGATTTGTTCAAGATAGCGCGGAGAGATGTTCTGACGTCGGCTGATGTCCTTGATCTGGGCAGGCAGTGTGCCGGCATGATAGGCCATGTCAAAGAGGGCACGCAGGCCGTAGCGACTTTTGGTTGATAAGCGCATAAATAATCTCCTAAGAACTTTGTTGGTAGAATTTTTAGTAAAGTTTAGCGTAATTGTCAAGAATTTAGTTGTTATTGCTGTTCGAGTATACTCTATTGTAGAGGACTGAAATGCCCTATACTTACCGCGTAACCATATCCAAATATGATTGCGTAGTAGCCAGTTTATTAATAGCCGACAAGCTGCTGGCATTAAGAGTCCTGACTATGGTTGAACAGCCTTTTGAAATCAAAGCTCCGATTGCCTGGTTGCCGACAGGATTAATCAGTTGGTACGCACTTGGTGGTTTGCCTGTTGCTCTGGTCACGTCCTGGGTTGCTCTGGTCGGTGGTGACAGGCCGCGTATCAGGACAGCATGGCATGGTCGGCATGATTCCTTGTCACGTTTCTGGCCTGGTGGTGATTTTGTCCTGAATGTGCCCTACGATAGCGGCTTGAGTAAAATCCGTAAGGTTATGTGTCGTGGGGACCTCTGTCTGAAGCCTGAGGTTGATCTGGGTGAGATTTGTGCGCCGGGTGTTGTTGCAGTTGCGCCTCGATTACTGGATTGTGCAGTGCAGATTGAATGTGTAGGAGGCAAGCTGGTTGATGCTGGTTTTGATGTGGAGCTTTGTGGAGAGGTGGTTCGCGTGCATCGCGAAAAGGTTGTCATTGACCCGGTTGATATCTCGGATCTTTGTACTATCCACCCCTTAAACCCATTGGGAGATTTATGACAGTTTTGCGAGTGTGTCATACAGTTGCGAGGGCATCATACAGAAAGGGCCGGCTACTCAGCCGGCCCTTATTTATATTAGTGAAGTTTGTTGAGCTTACTCGTCATCTTTTCCTGGCCAATGAAGGTTGTCAACGAAAGATGCAGTAATGTAAGTCACCAGGAAGGCTACCAGGGAGACGGCCAGGCTTGCTCCGGCGGGAATCAAGAACATTTTGTGGCCCAGATAATCCCAGCAGAACATTGTCCCGGCAATCCAGCCAAGGGTAAAACTTACGCCAACGACATGCTTGATGAGTTCCAGGTAGATGACAAAGGTGTAAATCATGTCACCGGCGGTCTCTGCACAGACACCTTCAAGTTCAAGTCGACGATTCAGGCTACCGGCAAAGAGGCGACAGGCAATCCACATGCAGAGGAAAAAGATGCCGGTATAGACGGCGTGTCGGGCGAGCAAGCTGGCCTGCGCGTCAATTTTCTGAACACCGACGGCAAAAAAGAGCGTAGACGTCAGGCCGGCAAGGTAAACCGGTCGAGTACTCTTAACGACTGCAACTCTGATCTTCTGAAACATGTTGGTCTCCTAAGTTTGGAGGGCCACGCCATCTCACAATTTTAATGTGGTCTATTCTCGCTGTTTTGGGTGCTGTGAGTCCAGTTAGAAAGGTGTAATTTAATCTTGCTTAATTGAGGGATTAAAATTAAAAAAAACAAATAACCATAGGTGGTTATGTCTGTTTTCATTAATTTTAATCCGTATTTGTTGATTGTGAAGAATTATTTTTGATTAATTTTTTGATTAAATTTTGTTTTGAAGGCTGTTCCAGAGGGTTTTGAGGGGCGTGTCTGGGACTCTGGCCTTTATGTCGTACGGATCAACAAGGCGCCGGCAGCAACCAGAACTATGCCAAGGATACGTGTCACACTGATCGGTTGTTGAGCGAACCCCAGCCAACCGTAGTGGTCGAGAAGTAGGGCTGCGCTGAACTGACCGACAAGTAACCATGCCAGCATGGTGGTTGCTCCAAGCCGGGGGGCGAGATAGATGGAGGTTGCGACGAAAAAAGCCCCCAGCGCCCCGCCACTCC
>JAUWTX010000135.1 GCA_030614505.1 Desulfuromonadales bacterium | reverse complement strand
GTCCGAGAAGGGTCGGAAGCTGTCGTTAAGTGATTGTTTATATTAGCTACGACTAAACGACCGGAACCGGCCAAAAGAAGACATTCAACGCAGGAAAACTCTAAAGGAAAATGGTGCTAATACGGGGGAGGTTTACAGCCCGGCATCAGCCTTTCGTGTCAGGTAGTGGTACTTATCACTCGCGATACTCTTTCCACACAATGCATGGCCTGTTGACTCGCAAAAAGGAATAAAGTTAGTAATGGATTCCCTTTCGGTAGAGATAACGTGCATGACTTGACCTGCCTCTATTGCATTCAGCATTTGATTCACACGCAGGAGGGGCATGGGGCAACCCAAATCGCTAGCATCCAGCTCGCAACCAAAGTCTTCCCTGCTGAACGCTTCATCATGCAATAGGCTCATAGTGATTCCACTTAATATTACTGTTTCTGTAAAATCTAATTCCTATTTAAAGAAGGATTAACTGTTAAGCCACTTTCTTGGTTAGCAATTTCTCACGTTTTATGAGCTTTGCGGAACTTGCAGTTCAGGTGAAATACCAGCGCCAGGATCGCAATCACCCCAACCAAAGCTACCAGCAAGATATATGGGTAGGGTGACATGTCGCCCTGATGAGAGAGGGCTATATGAAGCGCGTAGATAAAGCTGCCAGATACCAGGAATTTCAAAAAACACGCGAAAGGGCATTTACTGGCGCGGTGAAATAAGTTCGTAATCGTAGCTGACATTACTGATCCTCCCTGACGGGCCAAACTAGTAGTTAAGTAATTAATTACTATCTTATATAGTACGCTTATTATTATTAAACGTCGCACAAATATGTGCGGCAAAATGTCACACCGTTAGAAACGACCCTTAAGGAGCCACATTTGGTTACCTTTAAACAGTTAGTAGTTTTTTAGTCATGCAGGTGCGGTGCGACAAGTAAAATACTCTCCGGCCTCTATTTATCCAGGCCGCTTCTGCCAACACTTCGCCCCCTGAATTTTCAGCTTCAGTTCACCCTCGATCCGTAGAGTTCACTCATAGATAACGGGTTACGGTTATGAACACTACGAATCAAATCAAGGTCTGGGATCTGCCGGTACGTTTCTTCCACTGGGCACTGGCGACCACCTTCTTTATCGCCTACCTCACCGAAGACGAGTGGCTGGATCTACACACCCTCGCCGGTTACACGGTGGCGGCTCTGGTCCTCTTTCGCCTGTTGTGGGGCTTTATCGGCACACGCCATGCTCGCTTCAGCGATTTTGTGCGGCCACCCCGTGAGGCACTCGCCTATTTGAAGGATGTCGCCACCTTCCACCCCAAACGCTATATCGGTCATAACCCGGCCGGTGGTGCGATGGTGATGGTGCTGTTGTTGAGCCTGCTACTAACAGTGATAACCGGACTATCAGTCTACGGTGCCGGAGAGATGGCCGGGCCACTGGCCGGATTCTTTGCGAATGCCCCGGAGTTTGTTGGCGAGGTGTTTGAGGAGATCCATGAGTTCTTTGCCAATTTCACGTTGCTGCTGGTCGGTCTCCATGTGGTCGGGGTCATTGTCGCCGGATTGCAGCATGGTGAAAACCTGATCCGCGCCATGTTCACCGGCAAAAAGCAGGCGGCATAGAGCCCTGTTTATTATGAAGGAGTTAATGATGAAGATGCTCGCTACTATTGTTACCACAACAACACTCCTGCTTGCGCAGACAGCAAGTGCAAGCGCTGCCGTTGATGCGCTGCTGGATGAGTACCGTGCCGCCGGGGCCGGCCCCTTCAGTGCTGAAGCCGGTCAACGCATGTGGAGTGAAACATACCTCAATAGCAACGCCCCGACAGAGAGGCGCTGCAATAGTTGCCATACCAACAATCTGGCCGTCAGCGGCAAACACGCCAAAACCCAAAAGACGATCAAACCGCTCGCACCGAGTGCCAACGCCAAACGACTGTCCGATACAAAAATGATCGTGAAGTGGTTCAAGCGTAACTGCAAATGGACACTCGGTCGTGAGTGCACCCCACAGGAGAAAGGTGACTTTCTTCTTCATATCCAGAACTAGTATTGGGAGAACAGACGATGAACCTTTACCGTAAACTTTTGGCCCTGGTTGCCGTTGCCGCCACCACCAGTCTGCTGCTTTCAGTAACGGTTTATGGTGATGACGATGACCACGAAGACAGGCACGACTGGTTCAGCCAATCGCGGCTGGATGTTGCGCCGGTAAAAAACCCGGCCTACCAGGAGGAGTGCGGCAGTTGTCACTTCGCCTATCAGCCGGGCTGGTTACCGGAGCGCTCCTGGCGCAAGCTCATGGGGGACCTGGAGAACCACTTCGGTGATAACGCCGAACTCGAAGCTGAGGCTCAAAAGAGTATCCTCGACTATCTGGTGAACAGCGCCGCCGACAACAGTAATTATAAGCGTTCCAAACGTATCACCGGCTCGCTCAAACAAGACGAAGTACCGCTACGCATCAGCGATACCGTATACTTCAAACGTAAGCATCACGAGATACCTGCACGCTATATTAAGGATAATATGGAAGTAGGCAGTTACAGCAACTGTGCAGCCTGCCACACCCGCGCCGAAAGCGGCTCCTTTGGCGAACATGAGGTCAATATCCCCGGCGTAGGTCGCTGGGATGATTAGACAACAGCACCATGAAACATCTACTGCTGGCAGGGCTGCTACTTACCCTCCTTAGTGGTCCGAATGTCTGGGCCGATGAGGATCATGAACGAGCCCGTGCGCTGGTCAAGGGCGGCGAGATCATTCCCCTTGAACAGTTGCTCCAACAGGTCCTTGGCAAAGAACCGGGCAAACTCCGCCTGCTGGAAGCAGAGCTGGAACGCAAGCGGGGGCGCCTGGTTTACGAGCTGGAACTGGTCGATGAGCGGGGTATGGTGCGGAAACTCCTGTTAGATGCAAAAAGTGGTGAACCACTTAACTAAAAGGAAGATTGATGCGCCTGCTGCTGGTAGAGGACGACCCGATTCTTGGCCCCCGTCTGCGGCAGGATCTGCGCCGTGCCGGTTTTGCCGTTGATTTGGTCGATAATGGTATCGATGGGCAGTTTCAGGGTGAAGAAGAGCCCTACGATGCAGCAATCCTCGATCTGGGTCTGCCGGGTCGACCAGGACTGGAGGTGTTGCAGAACTGGCGCAAGGCCGGCATGCAACTGCCGGTGATCATACTCACTGCCCGTGATGCATGGCATGAGCGAGTCGATGGCCTCAAGGCGGGGGCCGACGACTATGTGGGCAAACCCTTCCATCATGAGGAACTGCTGGCCCGCCTCGATGCCCTGCTGCGCCGAGCGCAGGAACGTAATGAACCGCAACTTGCTGTTGCCGGATTGACCCTCGATGAGGAACGTCAACGCGTAATCCTGCCCGATGGTGAATCAGTTGAGCTAACCGGCACCGAATTTCGTCTGCTGCGCTACATGATGATCAACCCCGGTAAACTCCTCTCCAAATCCCGTCTGACCGAACACGTCTATGAGGGAGATGCCGACCGTGACAGCAATGTGATTGAGGCCTATATCAAGCGACTTCGGCAGAAGATCGGCAAATCGCTAATCGAAACCCGACGCGGTCAAGGCTATATCTTTGGCGGGGGCGCGCAGTGAACTCACTGGAACAACGACTCCATATCGGACTAGGCCTGAGCCTCATCCTGTTAATGGGGTTGATGGGCTGGCTGATCTACGATCAGAATCAACGCCTGGTGAATGACTTTGTTGTCTCCCGTCTGGAGCACGATGGTGAAGGGATACTGGCCACTCTTCAGTTGGATGCAGAGGGCAAGACTACCCTGATCGAAGGACGGCTCTCGGCAATATACAATCAACCGCTCTCCGGCCACTACTTCCTTATCCTTTCCGAAACGGGTGAAGCCCTGCGTTCGCGTTCACTCTGGGATGCCGAGTTGACCGGCGAAAGACTCGCCCCGGGAGAGCGTCGAGTACGTCGCATCACCGGTCCCGCCGAACAACCACTGCTACTCTGGGCCGGAGGCTATCGTAAAGGAAAACAAATAGTCACCATCATAGTAGCCGAGGATATCTCCCGGTTACAAAAGAGACTATTGCATAATGCACTCCTCCTGCTGGCGCTCACCCTTGTCTTTTTATTTCTGGTTTTATTTATCCAGCGTCGTATTGTGCGTCGCTCCTTTGCCCCATTGCGGCAATTGGGCCGGGAGATCAAACAGCTGGAACGGGGCGAAATCGACAAACTGACCGAAGCAGTTCCCCAGGAGGTGCAACCACTGGTGGCTGAGGTCAATCGCCTGTTAATGGTGATGGGTCGACGCCTTGATCGCTCGCGCAATGCCCTGGGCAATCTCGCTCATGCCCTCAAGAGGCCGCTGAATCTCCTTACCCAATTGGCTGACTACAGCGAGACACCCGCCACACTGAAACAGGAGCTGCATCAACATACGGCGGAGCTGCAACAACTGGTCGAGCATGAACTGATACGGGCGCGGCTGGCCGGCTCCGGCAGCGCCGGACAACGCTTTAATCCGGCTGAAGAGCTGCCCGCGCTTATTGCTGTTCTAGAGCGTATCTACCACGACAAGACCATTGAATTTGACTGCCACTACCCGCAACAAAACCTCACCAACATCGACCGTCACGACCTGCTGGAACTTTTTGGCAACCTGCTTGATAACGCAGCCAAGTGGGCTAAAGGTCGTGTCCACTGCTCAATCGAACAGAATGAAGCGATCCACATTATTGTTGAGGATGATGGTAGCGGCGTTTCCGATAAAGAATTGGCAGACCTCACCCAACGGGGGCGTCGTATCGATGAATCACTCCCTGGTCATGGACTGGGGCTGGCCATTGTCAAGGAGATCGTCGAGCTTTACCACGGCACAATGCAGCTCGACCGCTCCCCTGTACTTGATGGGCTGCGGATTCAACTTAGCCTGTCACCCAATCAGTAACACACGTTACCACAACCCTGAGATAACCAGGCATATCGCATGGTAACCAATCCGTGGTTTTGCCTAGTTACCTAACAGGTATTAAACGGAAAAAAGGTCCGTATACCCTGAATCAGAATTCTCTGAAATATTGCAGTAGACCTTGATCTATCTGCATACACTCAGCCTTTCCCCTTTACGATAAAAGTGTTGCGTCGATCGGTTGAGCTGGCAACTGACAGCGGCCATTCAAATTTAAATGGCAATTTGCCCAAAATAGAAACCCGCAGAAAGGATGTCTGGCTCCTTTCTGCGGGGTTAGGTACGAACGAGCGCTCTATTTTTGAGGCAACCCAAGCATAAAGATCTCAACTATCTTTTTGCTTTCGGGTCTGAGGTTCTCGATCCCTTCATAAGGCTTACCATAAGTAGGCGGCCTGTCCGGGTATTTTTGTTTGAACGCTATATGACGCTTGACCATGCCAACGAACTGACCACCAGCCCAAGGACCATATTTGATCGAATCGATGGGACGTTCCTCTCGAGAGTCACGATAGAGGTCAAATATTGACGCTCCAATAGGGTTTTCTCCAGGAGCGGGCAGATGCATCTTGTACTTGTTCTTTACCACGGATTTAAGCGTGGGACCCTCATAGATGTGCACGTAATCACGACGGCCATGGGTTTCACCCAGCAGTAGCACGCCGGTCTGATCCACACCGTCGATCACCCTGTCCCTGGGAACGCCGTCCATCGCATTACCCAGGCGGGCGAAGGTGGTGAACAGGTCGCTGACATGAATGATGTCTTCGGCATAACTTCCCGGCTCGATAACGCCCTTCCACTGTACCCAGGCGTTAACTCTTACACCGCCTTCCAGATGATCGGCTTTACCGCCACGATAGATCCGGTCGGATTGCCCTGTTGGACCTGCGTACTGCATAAAGGGACCGTTGTCGCCCATCACCATGATAATGGTGTTTTCGGCTATACCCAGCTTGTCTACTTCTTTGACAATTTCGCCAATCCATTCGTCGACTTCAACAAGGATGTCGGCCATAGTCCCGCCGTTGAGGGTGTTGTACTCACTTCTGTGCTCCTGAACGAATGAGAGCGGAAATAGCGGCCAGTAATTAAGTAAGAAAGGCTTATCCTGCTTGGCGAGTGTGCGAAGCTGTCCCAGCGCATTCCTCTGGTAACGCTCGTTCATCTCCCGGTACTTCTTCTGCGTCCAGGCCTCACCCGCTTCCATGTCTACTTCGTAAAGTTTTCCATCGCGCAACTCGACGCCGGTTACCATATGAGCAGG
>JAUWTX010000224.1 GCA_030614505.1 Desulfuromonadales bacterium | reverse complement strand
GGGATAGATTTGGCCAATGTTCAGGAAAGTTTTTCCCAGACTGTAGCTATCAGCTACATCGGCAACTATACCGATCTGAGGGAGACGAAAACAGTTGAAGTCCAGGTCGTTCTGCAGCCGGACCCGGACTATGTCCCGCCGCAATCTGTAGAAGAACCAGGGCAGAAAACCAATGTAAAGGGGGAAGAGAAAAAATAATGGCCAAGCAGCTTTTTGGTACTGATGGGGTGCGCGGTATTGCCAATATGTACCCGATAACAACTGAGATGGCCATGCAGCTGGGGCGGGCGGCGGCTTATGTTTTTAAACATGATGACCGGCGCAGCAGAATCGTGATTGGCAAAGACACGCGTCTGTCCGGCTATATGATTGAAAATGCTCTGGCTGCCGGGATCTGTTCCATGGGTGTCGATGTCCTGCTGGTCGGCCCCTTGCCGACGCCGGGAATAGCGTTCATTACTGCCTCAATGCATGCCGATGCCGGTGTGGTGATTTCGGCTTCGCATAACCCTTACCAGGATAATGGCATTAAGTTCTTTGCCCGCGACGGTTTCAAGCTGCCGGATGAACTGGAAATACAGATCGAAGACTTGATCTTCTCTGACCGAATAGACTCGTTACGGCCAACAGCCGAAGAGGTGGGTAAGGCCTTTCGTGTTGATGACGCTATAGGCCGCTACATTGTTTTCCTCAAGAACACCTTCCCCAGAGCTCTAGATCTGGTTGGACTGAAGATCGTTCTGGACTGTGCGCACGGCGCCGCCTACCGTGTTGCTCCGGCTGTCCTTGAAGAACTGGGGGCCGAGGTGTTTGCCTATGGTGTCGAACCTGACGGTACCAATATTAATGCCGGTTGTGGATCCACCCATCCCGAAGTGATTTCTGCCGCAGTGCGTGAGCATGGTGCTGACCTGGGGATTGCCCTTGATGGTGATGCTGATCGCTGTATCTTTGTTGATGAGCATGGCAATGAAGTTGACGGTGACCATATTATGGCGATTTGCAGTATCGATATGCTCAAGCGTGATGCTCTTCCGCAGCGCACTGTGGTTGCGACTGTGATGTCGAATATGGGGCTTGATATCGCACTGCGCCAGGCCGGTGGCAGGGTCGTTAAAACCGATGTCGGTGATCGCTATGTCGTTGAAGAGATGCGTCGCAGCGGTTACCGGTTTGGTGGTGAGCAATCCGGTCATCTGATATTCCTCGATCACAATACGACCGGGGATGGCATGCTTTCAGCTCTGCAGATACTGGCGATTCTACAGAAAAGTGGCAAGCCGCTTTCAGAACTTGCCTCTGTCATGACGGCATTGCCCCAGGTCCTTGTGAATGTCCGGGTGCGTGAACGACGCAAGGTCGAGGATATGCCTGAGGTAAAGAAGCTTATTGAAGATGTTGAGAATCGCCTGGCTGATGCTGGTCGGGTATTGATACGTTATTCTGGGACAGAACCCCTGATGAGAATTATGCTCGAGGGACGGGACCAGGATGAGATTACCGATATGGCCAATGAAATTGCCCTGATGATAAAGGGATTGATTGGTGAAAGGGTCGCAGGTGAAGGGGGAACGGGAGAATAAGTATGGCCAAGCTGGGAGTTAATGTCGATCATGTCGCCACAATTCGTCAGGCCAGGGGTGGAACCGAGCCAGACCCTGTCACTGCTGCGGCGATGGCGGAGCTGGCTGGTGCTGATGGCATTACAGTCCATCTGCGTGAAGACCGCAGGCACATCCAGGACCGTGATGTCATGCTGTTGCGGCGTACTGTGCAGACACACCTGAACCTGGAAATGGCTGCTACCGATGAAATGGTGGCAATTGCCATGAAGGTAGTTCCCGATTATGTGACTCTCGTTCCGGAAAAGCGTCAGGAGTTGACCACCGAGGGCGGCCTTGATGTCGTCAAGTACAAGCAGAAGTTGACCAAGCAGATCGACCTCTTGCATCAGGCCGGAATCACGGTCAGCCTCTTTGTGGATCCTGATCTGGAGCAGTTAAAGGCCAGTGCCAGGGTCAAGGCTGACTATATTGAGATTCACACCGGGTCCTATTGTGACGCGAGGGGAAAGGATCAGACTGCTGAACTGGCCAAGATCGAAGAGGCAATCAAGGCTGGCAAGAAACTGGGTCTGGGTGTAAATGCAGGGCACGGTCTCAACTATAAGAATATCCTGCCGGTTCTCGCGCTGGGGGGCGTTGAAGAGTACAATATTGGCCACAGTATCATTTCTCGTGCTGTTCTGGTCGGGCTTGACCGATCTGTGCGGGAGATGGCTGAACTTGTGCATGGGAGCTGATCATGCCGATTGTCGGCTTGGGAACAGACCTGGCCAGAGTCGATCGCTTCCGGACGTTTATTGCAGAGAAAAAGACCGCCCTGCTGGGGCGGCTTTTTACCCTCGGTGAACGCGAATATGCTTTTGCCAAAAAAGATCCGGCACCGCACTTAGCGGCACGTTTTGCCGCCAAGGAGTCCTGTCTGAAAGCCTTTGGATTAGGCTTGCGGGGAGGAATCACCTGGCATGATATGGAAGTTGTGCCCGATGAACTCGGCCGTCCTGATCTGCAACTTTCTGGGCGTGCCGCCGAGATTGCCGCCGCAAAACAAATTGAAGTGGTACACTTGTCCTATAGCCATGATGGTGACTACGCTGTTGCTACTGTGATTCTGGAACGACTATGAAAGTTCTGACTGCTGCGCAAATGCAGGCGGTTGACCGCTGTACAATCGACGAAATCGGTATTCCCGGGGTCGTGCTGATGGAGAATGCCGGTCGCGGCGTCGCTGATGAAATCATTCGGCGTTTTCCCCCGGCCGTCTCGCAGCGGGCCTTGGTCGTGGCCGGTAAAGGCAATAACGGTGGTGATGGATACGTAATTGCCAGGCACCTGCTGAACAAGGGTTGGGATGTACAAACAGTGGTTCTGGCAGGGCGTGATGCCATCAAAGGTGACGCCGGGGTGAACCTGTCAGCCTTGGAGAACTGTGGCGGGCGGGTAGACTTTGTTCCGGAGGATGAGCCCTTGGCGTCATCCTTTGCGGCTGTTGGTGAATTCACGGTGCTGGTTGATGCTATATTCGGTACCGGCCTCACCAAACCGGCACAGGGCCTCTATCTGAAGGCCATTGAGTGGCTGAATCAGCAGCCATCTCCGGTCGTTGCTGTTGACATTCCTTCCGGTGTGGATGCCTCGACTGGCCGGGTTTTGGGTACAGCTGTAAACGCAGCCGTGACGGTCTCTTTCGCTTTTGCCAAGGTTGGTCAGGTCAGTTACCCGGGTGCCGGCCTGGTCGGCGAGTTGGTGACCGTGGATATAGGTATACCGGAGCAGGTTTTAAGGCAGGCTCCAACAGATTGCCTGCTGATTGATGCCGTAGAGGGTAAGCGACTGTTGCCGGTGCGTAGTCAGGATGGTCACAAGGGAACCTTTGGTCATCTTCTGGTCATGGCAGGTTCCATAGGAAAATGTGGTGCAGCGGTCATGGCAGCCGAGTCCGGTTTGCGTGGTGGTGCCGGACTGGTAACCTTGGCTTGTCCGCAGAGTGTTCAGCCGATCCTTGCATCCCAACTCACCGAAGTCATGACGGCTCCTCTCGCTGATTTTAAAGGAGAGATCAGCCTGCAGGCTTTTGATGATCTTCAGACTTTGGCCGATGGGAAGCAGGCTCTGGCACTTGGCCCGGGGGTAGGGCTTGGAGAAGAGACGTGTGGCCTGATTCGTCGATTGGTGCAGGCTTCCAATTTGCCGATGATAATAGATGCTGATGGTCTGACAGCACTATGTGGGCACACGCATATTCTTGAGCATCAAGCGAACCGACCGCTTGTGCTGACTCCTCATCCAGGTGAAATGGCGCGGCTGACGGGCTTGTCGGTAGCCGAGATTCAAGCAGATCGTTTTACCGTGGCGCGGGACTTCGCTGTGCGTCACCGTGTGGTGCTGGTGCTCAAGGGTGCCCGGACATTAACGGCATCGCCGGATGGCCGGGTCTACGTTAATAATAGTGGTCATGCCGGGTTGGCAAGTGGAGGTATGGGGGATGTCCTGACCGGGATGATTGGCAGCTTGCTGGCCCAGGGGCTAACGGCACTGGATGCGGCAACTCTTGGTGTTTATCTGCATGGCCTTGCCGCAGATCGGTTGCTGTCAACGTTCGGCGATGCCGGATTGTTGGCGACCGACGTTATGTATGAACTCCCTGCCGC
>JAUWTX010000085.1 GCA_030614505.1 Desulfuromonadales bacterium | reverse complement strand
TATACCTCCATCTTCACGAACTCGTTCATGTTTGCCAGTGGGACATCCTTGGTGCTGAAAAGTTCATAACGACCTATATGGAAGAGTTACTGAAGTACGGATATGAAGATGCTCCGCTGGAACAGATGGCCAAGGCCTTTGAATATAACTACGCCACCCATGCCGATCCGATTGATGTCAGGGACGCTCTGCGGGATGAGTTGGATTAATCGTATTTGTTTGTAGCTCTCAAATATACCTACTCAACCTGTTTTCTGCGCCGCCGCAGCAACCTTTGCTAAATAAAGACTTCTGGTGCTTTGGGCTGGCTGCAATTTGCCAAAAGCATTGCCCGCCTTTCTTTAATCCTTGGGTGATTGAAAGGGCGGGCGTCAACGTCGCAAGCTTTAACGCAGGCACAGCACATAATGCAGTGATCTGTCTCTGTTGCGACCTTCTCCGTCACCGTGATAACACCCGTGGGACAACTCTCTGCACATTTTCCACAAAGAGTACATCTATCCCTGTCGGTCTCTGGAGCAACTCCGCCAAATTGTACGCGATCCTTGTAAGGGACATTGCCAGCAATCTCTGGAGTGTCAAAATTGCCGTCCTCTATTTTGGTCGCCACCTGCTGACCGAACTGAACAGCCAGCAGCAGATCTTTTGCGTCGGGTCTGCCTTCAGCAATCGGTCTCTCATGGGTTGAGTAAGAATGTTCACCGATAAAGGCTCCCGCAGCAACGACTTTGAACCCTTGCCCGGTCGCAAAATCACGCAGTTCAACCAGGGCGTCTTCATACTCCCGGTTGCCATAAAGTGCAACCAGTACGCATGGCAAACCTTTGGCCGTGATTGTCTGCATGCGTTGCAGGCATAACTCCGGTACCCGGCCTGCGTAGACCGGGATGCCGATGATCGCCACGCCGTCGTTTAAGTCTGTTTCGACGCTGGAGCCAGGCAGTGTGGTGTCGTAATCAACGACTCTTTTTGCTCCAAGCCCCTTGGCGATACTTGTCGTGATCTTTTTGGTTGTCCCTGTCGGTGAAAAATAGATGAGATGGGCCGTAAACGACATTTGTCCCCCTTTTTGACTGTTCTGTTGGATTGGCATAGTTTAAGGAATAATATACGTTATTGCTAGAATCTGGGGATATAATAGTTATCCTGGAGTTCCGGGGACACCCCACTTAATTGTTTAGACAATAAAGGAATCCTTCCTCTCTATGCCCACCAACTTCAAAACAACCCACCTGCCTAAGGTCGAGAAAACCGTCTGTCGTCTGGGAATCGCTGGTAATTACGGAATCGATTCAAGCGATATCGAGTGGGCGGCGGAGCAGGGGGCCAACTACTGGATATGGGGCGCCAGTTATAAAAAAGTGGCCGACGGAATCTGTCAGGTCATTCGCCAGGATCGAGAGAGTCAGGTGGTGGCGATGCTCGGGTGGGGCGTCTTCGGCTGGCAGATTCGGCAGAATGTTGAGAATGCACTGCGTAAGCTTGATACCGACTACCTCGATGTTTTCAAACTTGGCTGGCTCGGTAAAATGTCCAGCGACCGCCAGGGACTGATCGACACTCTGCTCGAATTGAAACAGGAAGGGAAAATCCGGGTCATCGGCACCAGCATCCATGATCGCGCTCGCGCCGGACGGATCGCCCTCGATTCTGAAATCGATCTGTTGATGGTTCGCTACAATGCCAAGCATACCGGAGCAGAGCAGGATATCTTCCCGCATCTGGCCAAACGCAATCCGGCTCTGATCGCCTACACCGCCCTTGCTTGGAAACAGCTGACCCGACCGCTTAAAGGGTTCGACACTCCACCTTTAACCCCAGAACTCTGCTACCGCTTCGTTTTGAGCAATCCGCATGTCCACCTGGCCTTGACCGGACCCGCTAACCGGGAGCAACTCAAACAGAACTTTGCCGCCCTGGAGCTGGGACCTCTGACAGAGGAGGAGATGGAGCGGGTGCGAGAATACGGTCGCCAGGTCAAAGCCAAAAAGAAGCTTGATTATATTTAGTCGGGCATCGGGGACACTTCCGGAAGTGTCCCTTTTTATATTGAAGATTGTGAAGTTGGTTGCTCTCTTGAAGATGCTTGCTATCATTTAATCAGCAGCGACTTTAAACAAGTGGAGGTAAGGTGATGATTAAAGTGAAAACGTTCACAAACGAAATCAGGGTTTTACATGTCATGAAAGAGCTGGCAGAGCTGGATGCTCAAGTCAATACTTTCATTGATAAAAACAATGTAGTAAAAGTTGTTTCTGTCTCAGATTCCTGTACTTCTGGCGATGGCAACACCATTGGCATCATCAGAGTTATGGCGTATGAAACTTCTTGATTCTGCATTCTTTGCTAAGGCTCAGAAATGGAATCGGGGGGCACAATACCTATTCTAATGTCAGCAATAGTCGGGGACACTCACGCAAGGGTGTCCCGTAAGAGTGTACGAGGATGTCCCGAGGATGTCAGGGAGAATACATTGCACTGGTTTCTGATGGTCATTGTATGGGGTATGCTTCTTGTAACACTTGTTTTGTTGATACAGGTGTTGATTGCCAAACTCGTAGGAAGAAACAACAAAAAGTCCAAGCATTGGAATGATTAATTTAGCTGTTTTTACACATTGACCTTATCTACTGACGGTTTAATTATGACCACTGACCAAATAATCCTCTTTAGCCTGATTACTCTCATTTTCGTATTTCTTATCTGGGGTCGAGTGCGTTACGACGTGACGGCATTTGCGGCGCTGGTTCTTGCTTTTCTGACTGGGGTCATTCCAAAAGATCAGGTTTTCTCTGGATTCGGCCACCCTGCAGTAATCATTATTGCTCTGGTACTGATTGTCAGTCGTGGCCTCTTCCTTTCAGGAGCCATTGAATTACTGGCGCGTCAGGTTGTCAAATCGACCCGTAGCTTGTCAACCCACATTGGCATCATGGCGGTGATCTCTGCCGCACTCTCGAGCATCATGAACAACGTGGCCGCACTCGCCTTACTGATGCCGCTCGATATGCAGGCGGCCCAACGGGCCAAGCGGAGTCCGGCGCTGACGTTGATGCCGCTTTCGTTCGCCTCAATCCTCGGCGGTATGGTGACTCTGATCGGCACGCCGCCGAACATTGTCATCGCAACATTTCGCGAGAGTGCTTTGGGCGAACCGTACGGTATGTTTGATTTCGCTCCGGTTGGTGCGGTGGTTGCTATTGTTGGGGTACTTTTTGTCACTCTCATTGGTTGGCGGCTGATTCCGGTAGAGCGCAGCAAGCATGACACAGTCAAGGAGCTTGGTGATCTGCAGAAATATATTTCAAACGCCAAGGTGCCGGAAACATCCAAAGCGGTAGACAAGGCACTCAAGGATCTCGACTCTTTCGCTGATGAGAGTGACGTCAATATCCTTGGTCTAGTGCGTCGCGGCAACCGCCTGGGGGGCACCGCACGTCGCCAAATCATACGCAAGAATGACCTTGTGGTGCTTGAGGGACGGCCCGATGCCATTGATCAGTTTGTCGGTGCCGCCGGTTTGGAGCACGTCGGCACGGAAAAACATGACAGCATAACGGCCGAAGCCGTAACACTGGTCGAAGTGGTGGTGCCGGAAGGGGCGATGATCGTGGGACGTACGGCGATGGAGGTCCGCTTACTCTATCGTCGTAACGTGACCCTGCTCGGCCTCTCGCGTAAGGGGCAGAGGATTCGCAAACAGGTGAGAAAAGCACAGATCAAGGCGGGTGATCTTCTGTTGTTACTCGGTCCCGAGGAACAACTCCCTGATGTGATCGACTGGCTCGGTTGTCTGCCCCTTGCCAAACGTGGATTAGAAGTTATTCAAAGGAGCAAAGCGTGGGCCGCTGTGGCCATATTTGCCTCCGCAATTATTGCTGCCAGCCTCGGCTGGATCTACCTACCGCTAGCACTGGCGGCGGTGGTGGTTGCCTACGTCATACTACGCATTGTTCCGCTATCCCAGGTCTACGACTCGGTAGAGTGGCCGGTCATCGTGCTGCTCGGCTCGATGATCCCGATAGGCGCCGCGCTGGAGACAAGTGGTGGCACGACTCTGGTGGCCAATGCCATTGTAGATTGGACGACTGGCCTACCTACTGTCGCCGTCCTTGCCATACTTATGTTGGTCACCATGACCCTTTCGGATGTGTTGAATAACGTGGCGACGGCGCTGATCGCCGCACCGATCGCTGTCGATATTGCCACCCGACTCGACGCCAACCCGGATGCCTTTCTGATGGCAGTTGCTGTGGCTGCATCCTGCGCGTTTCTGACCCCCATAGGCCACAAGAACAACACCATTATCATGGGGCCTGGTGGCTACAAATTCGGCGATTACTGGCGGATGGGACTGCCGCTTGAGATTCTAGTCGTGCTGGTTGGCATCCCGATGATTCTCTTTGTCTGGCCTCTTTGAGGTTCCATAGAAAATCAATTTTCTCATGAGTGACGACAGCCAGGAAGCTTTCAGCGTTACTGAAATGCAGGGGTAGTAGGAATTTCGTTTCCCTGTCATCCAAGTCGGGGGACATAATACCTATTCTAATGTGCATTAGAGCCGGGGACACTCAAAAGAAAGAACTCACCATAAACCATGCACAAAGACTTCCCAGATGACTGACCGGACCTGACTTTCTTATGCTAGACTTGATACTCCTTAGTGATGGCAGTGTGCACGCTCAGTCAAAGATTGGCTATGGGGCTTACCTCGCGGTGACTGAACCAGGGCTTTCGCTGGAGGAGTTGAGATCGCACGTGCGTGTGAGGCGCTTTACCCAAACGTCTTCAACAAAGCTTGAGTTGCAGACGTTGCTGTGGGCGTTGAGTGATCTTCAGGTCCTGGGGTACAAGGTGATTATTCACACGGATTCGCAAAATATTATCAACTTGCCAGGCAGGCGTGAACAGCTGGAGCGCCAGGCTTATCGCACAAGCAAAAACAGGCTGCTCAACAACTATGAGCTCTACCAGGAGTTTTATCGTCTGACCGATCTACTCGATTATGAATTGGTGAAAGTGCAGGGTCATCTGGTGTCGAAACAGAAACAGGATATTGACCGGCTCTTTACGTTGGTGGATCGAGCCTCCAGGCAGGCTCTTAGAGAATCGGGGAGGTATGGGTGCAGGGAAAACGGCCGCAACGAAGCGCTATAATAACCGCTCCCAGTTCCAGGTTGTAGTGTATGATGCTACATTGTGAATGCACATCATAATCATTAAATAATAAGGAGAAAAGCCATGGGCAAGGGACAAGACAGTAAGAAAGCGGTTAAGAAAGCTTCTGCCAAAACTCCGAAAGAAAAAAAGGCTGAAAAACAAGCGAAGAAAGCTGCAAAGAAATAATCTATGAATGGACAACATCGCGAAGAGATCACGCCGGGGATGGCGGTTATGATTGTTCTGAAAAAAGATCAACGTAGCGGCAAGCTGACCCAAGGGGTGGTTAAAGATCTTTTGACCAAGAGCCCGTTTCATTCGCACGGTATCAAGGTTCGGCTTGAAGATGGGCAAGTTGGGCGGGTGAAGTCGGGGTGTGAAAATTGTCGCTGACTTTTTACCGAGAATTTAGCCGATGTTGTTAGAAAAAAGAGACTCTCTGGATTTGCTTCTTTGCCGAGAATGTGGCGGACGTTGCTGTAAAGGAAGCCCTGGCGTTTGGGTCGATCCAGAACGTTTTTTTGCGATATTTTTCTCGGGGCAACATTTGTCGCTTGAGCAACTACGCGAACATTTACCCGGGTTGGGCTTGGTGTTATGGGAGAAGTCTGGTGTGCAGATTCCTGCTCCCCGGTCATTGGCCTCTGGATGCTCGTTCCTCGGGGTTGAAGGTTGTCGTTTCCCGGTTGCTGAACGGCCTTGTCAATGCTTGGCACTGATTCCAAACAAAGAGACACTGGAGCAAGACCAGGGCTGTCTCTGTCGAGAACCGGAAGCGTTTAGTCGGGATGCGGCCAGCCAACTCTGGCAGGATTATTGGCGCAGGGGAGATTCAAAATAAGGTGCTTAGCAATTCCCTTTAAATTACCGAATCGAAGGACATAATACCAATTTTAATATTTAAACAGGGCGCACACAAATTGTGTGTACCCGTTTCCATTCTTGAACAGTGGGAAAAGATTCTATAAACTCAGCACTCCCTCAAACGGAACGAGCAACCAATGCGCTTCATCCACACCTCCGACATTCACCTCGGCAAAACCTACCGCACCTCTACAGGTGATGCGGAGCGCTACGAGGATTTCTTCCGCTGCCTTGCAGGAATAGTCACCGATGCCATCGAAGCAAAGGTCGACTTCGTCCTGATCGGCGGCGACCTGTTCCACGTTGGCCAGATCCTCCCGAAAACCTTCGCCAAAACAATTGAAACCCTGCAACCACTCAAAGACGCCAACATCCCCTGCATAGCCATTGAAGGCAACCACGACTGGATCCATCGTCGTGACAGCATCTCATGGATGGAAGCACTTTCTCAGATGGGTTATATCCGTTTGCTACGCCCCTCGCGAACAGATGAGGGCGACTACCGTTTCGATTCCTTCGATGAAGAAACCGGCATGGGTGGACACGTCGAGATCGGCGGCCTCAACATTTACGGCCTCGGCTACATCGGTGCTCAGGCCGGTAGCCACGTTGAGCGCATCTGCGAAGCGGTGACCACCGAAAACAATCTGCTGCTATTCCATGTCGGCGTCTGGAGCTATTCGCCAGTCGAGATCGGCAACATGAAGCTTGAAGAGGCGCATCCACTAGCTGATAAATTCGGCTATGTTGCTCTCGGGCATGGTCACAAGCCATACGTCATCGAAACTCCCGAGAGAAAACCTTATGCCTTCAATCCGGGTTCCCCGGAACGAGTCAACTTCGGTGAAGAGAAGTACGACAAAGGTTACTATTTAGTAACTAATGGGAATGGTGTGTTCACCCCCGAATTCAGAAACACGTCACCCCGCCCGATGTTCGTCGAAACAATTGAACTCGAAGGGGCCGAGAACGCTAAGCAGGCCCTCGACATGTTCCGGCAGCAAGTTGTGGACAAGGTGAAAATCTCTGACGATGAGCGCAGGCCATTGCTCGAACTGAAGCTGACCGGTCGAGTCGGGTTCCATCCCTTTGAACTGGGACGTGAACGACTGAAAGTAGTGCTTGATGAACTGGTCGATCCACTGCACGTTGAGATCAAGAACCACCTGTCGTTGGTGACTCATACCGGTGGTGAAGAGACCGTCAAAAAATCACTCGCCGAGATCGAATATGATGTCCTCAAGGAACTGGTCGGGGCCAACAGCGAATACCAGGGGCGCGAAGAGGAGCTGTCTAAACTCTCGCTGCAGATTCGTGATCTGGTGCTGCGTGGTGATGTAGAAGATGATGAATTGATCGGCCTGCTCGACGGGGAGGTCAACTGATGCAGATCCTCTCCATACAGATGAAGAACATCAAGTCGCATCGTGACAAGGAATTTACCTTCTCTTCAGGGATCAATGTACTCTCCGGACCTAACGGCATCGGCAAAAGAACTAACTTTGATGCCGTCGGTTAT
>JAUWTX010000005.1 GCA_030614505.1 Desulfuromonadales bacterium | reverse complement strand
CCTGGCCGACACCGAATAACCTCCGTGCCTATCTTCAACATGTCTGCAGCCTGCCAAACTGGCTGGCCAAAGAACTGCTGCGCCAGTTTCCCAATATCGAATCCCGAGCCCTGGCGGAAGCCCTGACCGAAGCAGCACCGCAGACGCTGCGGGTCAATACTCTGAAGACAGATCGCGAAAGCTTTCTCGCAGCACTGGCAGAGGCCGGTCATCTCGCCCGACCCTGTCGTTATCTTCCTGAAGGCATCATTCTCGAAAAACGTGCCACTCAAACGCTGCCCGGGGATCGAGACGGCTGGTACCAGGTTCAGGACGAAGCGAGTATGCTGATTGCGCACCTGCTCGACACCCAACCGGGCGAAAAAGTCCTTGATGCTTGTGCGGCGCCTGGCGGTAAGACCACCCATATTGCCGCTTTAACCGACAATCAGGCTCACATCCTGGCACTTGACAAACACTCCCGACGAGTCGAATTGGTCAATCAGGGTGCCGAGCGGCTTGGCTGCCGGGGGATCGAGACCCGCACCTGGGATCTCACCGAGGAACCTGACTTTCTCGAGCACGGAAGTTTCGACCGCATCCTCGTCGACGCACCCTGCAGTGGCCTCGGCGTCTTGCGTCGCAACCCGGAAAGTCGCTGGAGTCGACGACCGTCTGATATCGGAGAGTTGGCCGCACTGCAACAGACGATTCTCGGGCAAGTAGCTCCCCTGCTACGTCCTGGTGGACATCTGCTCTATTCGGTCTGCACCTTCACTGCGGCAGAGACGGATCTTGTGGTCAAGGATTTTCTGGCTGGCCATCCTGACTTTGTTCAGGAGGATTTTCGAACTCTCCTGCCGGCAGAGTGGACAGAGCTGACGACCGACACCGGCAGCGTGCGTACCCTGCCGCACCATCATGACGGTATGGATGCTTTCTTCGCCGTACGATTTATAAAAACATGATTTTCACTTCAGCCCGGAGAGTCCGACAGGCTGCTGGTCAAATCATGCCTGCATAGGTTATAAAGGTCCTGTTCTTTATCGTGTCTTTCATGGTCATGCTGCTTTTCCGGAGTTTTATATGATCAAAATCGCCCCATCGATCCTTTCCGCCGATTTCTCCCGACTGGGTGAGGATATTCAGGCCGTTGACCGCGCCGGTGCCGATTACATTCACGTTGATGTCATGGACGGTCATTTCGTCCCAAACATCACCATCGGTCCACTGGTGGTCGAGGCCCTGCGCAAAGTCACTGCCAAGCCTCTCGACGTGCACCTGATGATCGAGAACCCGGATCTTTACATCGCCGAGTTTGCCAAGGCCGGTGCCGATATCATCACCGTCCACCAGGAAGCGGTGTCACACCTGCATCGCACGGTACAGCTGATCAAGAGCCTCGGCAAAAAAGCCGGCGTCTCTCTCAACCCGGCCACGCCGGTGGAAACGCTTGACGTCATCCTTGATGAGCTGGACCTGGTCCTGGTCATGTCGGTCAACCCAGGTTTCGGCGGCCAGGCTTTTATCCCCTCGGCTCTCGATAAAATCCGCGCCTTGCGTCAACGCATCACACAACGCGGCCTCGCCACCGAAATTGAGGTCGATGGCGGCGTCAAGATTGACAATATTCGCCAGGTCGTTGCCGCGGGCGCTGACGTTCTGGTGGCCGGAAGTGCCGTTTTCAACACGGAGGACTACGCCGCGACCATCTCGGCTTTGCGGGAGAATGCTGTCAGCACACCTGCCTGATGCTTGACCTCGAGCGCCTGGCCAGCCATCTGCAGGCTTTTCCACGACAGACCATCCCTCTGGGCTCATTGCGTCCAGCGGCTGTGCTGATCCCTCTCTTCCAGCGTGACAACCGCGACTACCTGCTCTTTACCGAACGCACAGCACATCTGGAGCATCATGCCGGGGAGATTTCCTTTCCGGGGGGCGGTCACGATGCCGGAGACACCGATCTGAATGCGACGGCCCTGCGCGAAACCGAGGAAGAATTGGGAATAGCGCAAACACAAATCGAGGTATTAGGACGTCTTGACGATTTCTATTCGATACATGGTTATCATGTTGTTCCCTTTGTCGGCACCATCCCCAATCCCGTCGACCTGCAAATCGACCCATTTGAAATAGCCGGGACCTTCGGTGCCCCACTCGACCACTTTCGCGACCCGTCGATACATCGTGTCGAAGACTGGCAGCATCGCGGTCGCACTCATCCGGTTGACTTTTACCAGTTTGAAGAGCATGTCATCTGGGGTCTAACGGCAGCGATCCTGCGCCAGTTTCTTGAAGAAACTGCTGGTTTAGATGAGGGGTGAGGCGGGAGTAACCGTACTAATCTCAAACAGGGCGTCCAGGTCGCCCCTCTCGTCCAGGTCGAACAGTTCTATACAGCCACCGATCGGGACATTGTTGATTAAAATTCCCGGGACCGTCTGCTGCTGGCTACGCTGCTGCATTTCTGCTGCTTTGAGATGGTCACCAGTGATATCATACTCAACGAAGTCCATGCCTTTGATACGCAGCAGCTCTTTGGCCCGCAGGCAATAGGCACAGTATTCCTTGGTATAGATTTCAATCTTGACGTTCATGGCTCTGCCTGTTTGCTTCAAATTTCTTAATAAGGGTTAAGACTACCTACTGCACCGCAAGATGCAAGCGATGGAAAGGAAAATCCGATGATTTTGACTTTTTGGAAGAGGTTTTTCTGTTTCGTGCTGGTTCTGATGCTGGCGGCATGCGCCGTTCAGCAGAAGCTTGAGCTTAAGCAGAGAATGGAACTCGGCGAACAGAGTCGAGACGACTTCATGAACGGTTTGCGCTGGAAGCAGTTCAAGGTTGCCTCCAGCCTTATGCTGCCGGAGCATCGTCGGGATTTCGTAAAGACCTTTGCGGCGCTGAGAGACATTCACGTCGTTGATATCAGGCTCTTGGATCTGCAGACATCAATGGAGAATCGGCGCTTCGAGACGACGATTGAAATGGACTACTACCTGGTGCCATCGGTGACAGTAAAGACCTTCAGCTTTGATCAAACCTGGGAATATTACGAGGGAGACGACCCATCACTACAGGGATTCTTCATTGTCACACCTTTTCCTGAGTTCCCTTGAGTCTGGGTTAATCGATTATGCTGAGTCCGGGTTGATCGGTTATGTAAAGCTTCGGGTTGAGAAACCATGCTTGCAGCTGAATTCTGAGGTCGGCTGAAAATGGCTTGGCCTATCCCTTGGGAAACCCCGGTGACAGCAGCGGTCATACCACAATTTTCCCTTGATTTCCCCGGTATCCTTGTGGTATTTAGCTGCATACTGTATACAATCTGTGAGTAGAACGAAACATTAAGACACATACTGCGACAATCAAGCGCTGAGGCGCTTTTTTGCTGTAGTTCTTAGTGTCGAAAAGCTGACCGAAATGGGAGGTTCAACTTGGCTGAAATGGTTTTTTCCAGCTGGGGCGGCAAGGTAATTGACAATCGACAGGGTGGTGAACCGGAAGCAGCAGTCTTTAAGCTGCCGGAAAACTATCTTGAAGAGGGCCACGTAGGCGCTTTTATGGGCTGGGACGGAATCATCGTCCTGGACAAAGATGTCGATATTGTCACCATGGCCGCTGAGTATATGAAGCGTGTTCAAGAGAAGTACTGTTGTGCCAAATGCACCCCCGGTAAACGTGGCACACGGGTTATGATGGACACCCTGGCACGCATCATTGCCGGACACGGCGACGAAAACGATCTGGACACTCTGAACGAAATGGGCGATTTGCTTGAAAACTGCAAATGCACCCTCTGCATGACAGCCGCCAAACCGGTTCTCGATACTGTCAAGCATTTTCGTGATGACTATCTGGCCTATCTGCGTGGAGAGCGTAAAAGCAAGCAGGCCAAGGCCTATCGCGACAAGCTGACTGCGCCCTGCATGGATCGCTGCCCGGCACACATTGATATCCCGGCCTATATCGAGGAAATCAAGGATTACCGTCATGACGAGTCGCTCGGCACTATTCGCCGCAACATGCCGATTCCAGCGGTCTGTGGTCGTGTCTGCCCGCATCCCTGTGAAACAGCTTGCCGCCGTGCCTTGATCGATGAGCCGGTCAGCATCATGGTTCTTAAGCGGGTGGCTGCCGATCACGAGTTGCTGCATGTGCAGGAACCACCGATGAAACCGAAGGAGTCGACCGGCAAGAAAATCATCGTTGTCGGCGCCGGTCCCGCCGGTCTGACCTGCGCCTACTATCTGGCACTGGATGGCCACAAGGTCAAAATTATCGACATGCTTTCCGAGCCGGGCGGCACGGTTGCCGTCGGTATTCCCGATTTCCGTATGTCGCGACCGCTGATGCAGCGTGAAGCGGATATCATCACTGCGCTCGGCGTCGAGATCGAATACGGCGTCAAGCTCGGCCGCGATGTCTCCCTGCGTGAGCTCAAAGAACAATACGACGCGGTCTTTCTCGGCACCGGCGCTTTCAAATCGAAGCCGATGGGTGTTGAAGGGGAAGACGAGGGTTATGATGGCTTCTCGGCCGGCGGCATCCATTACCTGCGGGCCATCGCTCTGGGCGAAGGCATGGTCACGCCCAAGCGTGTTATCGTCGTCGGCGGCGGCAACACTGCCATCGACTGTGTGCGTGTAGCTTTGCGCGAAGGTTGCGAAGACTCGATCCTGGTCTACCGCCGGACGCGAAAAGAGATGCCGGCTGAGTACTACGAGGTTGATGACGCTGAAGAAGAGAATGTCCAGTTTGAGTTCCTGCGCAACCCGACCCGCCTGATCGTCGAAGACAACACGGTGGTCGGTGTCGAAGTTATCAAGATGGAACTTGGCGAACCCGATGATTCGGGACGCCGTCGACCGGTGGAAGTTCCCGGCAGCGAATACGTCATCCCCTGCGACATGGTCATCCCGGCGATCGGCCAGGATCCCGACCTCAGTTACCTGGAGGACGGTGATTACGGTATCGAACAAACCCGCTGGAACAGTATTGTCACCAAGGGCGGGACTATGATGACCGACAATGAAGGGGTATTTGCTGGTGGTGACTGCGAATACGGCGCCATGACGGTAGTGCTTGCAGTCGGTCACGGCCGACGAGCAGCAAAGGCCATGCATCGCTATCTTATGGAAGGCAAAGCCTACCTTGACGTAGAAGATGCCATGGAGGATATCGTCAACAACCTTGGCGTATTTGACAAGGAAGAGAACCTTGGCATCGTCGGTGGCCTGCATCGCGAACATCAGCCCAAGATAGACGGAGCTGAGCGCGCCGAGAACTACGAGGAGATTGAACTGGCCATGCCGGAAAGTCAGGAGGTCAGGGAGGCCGAACGTTGCTTGCGCTGTTACCGCGTCGCCATGCTGGCTGTCAGCTAACCCGTGCAAAGACTTACATATAAATGCCAATACTTTGCATACAAGTGGCGGCAAACACTTACACATAAATTGATTAAAGGGCAGATTCGATGATCAACCTTAAAATCGACGGCAAAGAGGTTCAGATTGCATCGGGGTCAACCATTCTCGATGCAGCGGAAAAAGTGAACATCAAAATTCCGACTCTCTGTTACCTGAAAAAAGTGTCCCCGACCGGTGCCTGTCGCATCTGCGCAGTAGACGTTGAGGGTGCGGACAAGACAATGACTGCCTGCAACACCCGGGCAGTCGATGGCATGGTCATTACGACTCAGTCGGAAAGACTGACCAAGATCCGGCGTCAGATCGTTGAACTCCTGCTGATTAACCACCCTCTCGATTGTCCGGTCTGCGATGCCGGTGGCGAATGCGACCTGCAGGATGTTTGCTATTCACACGATGTCGTTCGCCAGCCTTTCGGGACAGAGGACGTCAATGCAGAAACAATCGATAACTGGCCGCTGATCCAACAGGTACCCAATCGCTGTATCATGTGCGAGAAGTGCGTCAAGACCTGTCACGAAACGATCGGTTCCAGCGCCCTGTTCATCAATGAAAAGGGCGACAAGGCGTTTGTCGATAAAGATCTCGACAAGTGCGAGTTCTGTGGCAACTGCATACAAGTCTGCCCAACCGGCACCATGATTTCCAAACCTTTCAAGTTCAAGGCTCGTCCTTGGGAACTGCGTAAAACCCCTTCAGTCTGTACCCTCTGCTCGGCCCAGTGTCAGGTCGATATGCACAGCAAGCAGGGCAAGATCCTGCGTGTGACTTCAGAGGACGGCACCACGGTTAATGACGGCAACCTCTGTGTTGGCGGCTTTTTCGGTCATGACTACCTAAACAGCAACCAGCGTCTGACAACTCCTTTGATTGACCAGCAGGTCAGTTCATGGGATGCCGCTATCGACAAAGTTGTTACTGAATTCTCTCGTCTGCGTGATGAACAGGGTGGGCAAGCGATTGCCGGCCTGGCCTCACCGCACTTGACCAACGAAGAGAACTATCTTTTTCAGAAGATCTTCCGCGTCGGGCTCGGCAGCAACAACATCGATTCCGAAGCCCGTTTCAGCAGCCTGCGTGCCATCAAGGTGTTGAATGCACAGCTCAAACTGAGTGGTGCCAGCAACCACCTGGATCGCATCGGTCAAGCGGAAGCAGTTCTGGTCTTTGGTGCCGACCTGCGCTCCGAATCTCCGGCACTCAACTGGCAAGTGCAATTTGCTGCCCGTAAAAATGATACCCGACTGATCGTCGCCAACCAGCGCCAGGTCAAGCTGGTCAGACAAGCGGAAGGTTTTCTACAGTACCGTGCTGGCAGCGAAGCCTACCTGGCCGGGGCCCTGGCCAAACTACTGATCGACAAGGGCCAGGCAGACAATGATTTTCTCAACCGTTTCGTCAGTAACCGCGACGAACTGGAAGCCTACCTGAAGGATCTTGATCTCGATGCAGCATGTGCTGCAACCGGAGTCAGCCGCGAGCATCTGGAGGCAGCCGCAGACCATCTTGGCCAGGCTGCTTCTGTGGCAATCATCTTTGGTCGCGATGTCATGGGCTCGGCTCAAGCCGAGGCCGCCGTCGCCGCCCTGGCCAATCTGGCCATGGTCAGTGGAGCCCTGAATGGTGATTGTGGCGGACTCTTCCCGATCGTTGACAAGGGTAATACGCAGGGGCTTATCGATGCAGGGGTTGCTCCTGAGTTTCTGCCCGGTCTGCAGGATTACACTGCTGCCAAGGATAAGTTTGCAGCTTCATGGCATACCACGCTGCCGGAGGGCGGCGCCGACACCGCAGGGATTCTGGCCGGCATCGAACAGGGCACCATTCATGCTCTTTTCCTCGCTGGCACCAACCCGCTGGTCGGGTTCCCGGAAAGCGGCCGCTGGCGCAAAGCACTGGAGAAGCTCGATATCCTGGTGGTTCAAGATATCCTGTCCAGCGATCTGACCCGCATGGCAACTGTTATCCTGCCTGGCGCGGCCTCCGCCGAAAAACGCGGTAGCGTAACCGCGCTTGACCAGCGAGTCAACAAGTTGAGAATCGCCGTGGCGCCTCCCGGTGAAGCGCGCCCCGACCTCGCCATTTTGAGTAATCTCTTTGCACGTCTGACAGACAAACCAGAGCCGAGTGAAGGTGCCATACGTCAAGAGATGATGGATCTCTGCGGCGGTTATGCCGATGTCTGCCAGAACCTTGATCTACGTAACTTCTGCTGGAAACAAGCCTATGCGCCTGCAGAGAAAAGTCTACTGGCAGCGACACCGGAATTGATGATTCCGGCAGCAACGGAACTGCAACTGCTGGTCGGCAAGTGCCCCTTCCAGTTCGGCACCACGACCACCTATTCGGCAGCCAACAACGAACTGGCTCCGGCAGGGCTTATCATTGTCAATCCTGAGGATGCTGCCAAGCTCGGCGTTGTCGATGGCGGCAAGCTTAAGGTCACCGGCCCGGCCGGATCGGCTAGCGGCAAAGTGATGATCCACGAGATGGTTCCGGTTGGACTCCTTGCTGCGTCTGATAACTTCGCCGATATGAATATTCAGCAGATTGCCCCAAGCGGCAGCAATTGCGTTGCAGTTACTGCGACCAAAGCCTGAGTACACTTAAGGGATGAAACAAAGGGCCTCTCGTTTATCGAGAGGCCCTTTGTTGTTATAAAACTCAATCTCTTCGCAACGTTCTGCTGCTCAACACCCTCTCAATAGCTTCCTGTTTCTTTAGAGTAAGGCAGCAGTACGGTTTTGTATCCAATTCCAGTAAAGCAGAGTTGTCCAGAGACGCCCGACCCACGAGGATATTGCTTCTTCCGCAACATCCTGTGACCCTATCATTGTACCGAGATCCTGACTATCGAAGCGTTTGTCGATTGTCGCGATAAGAGGCTCATTGGTTCTGGCGTCACTGACAAGCAATTCGACCATGACACTACCACTCTTGGTATGTTCATCCGCTACTATTTTTGTTACAGTTGAGCTCTTGGAACTGACGGGCAAGGGGCCTCCTGTCTCTGCAAAGAACGGCTCGGAACTTTCAGTGTTGGTGAAAGCGATACTAAGGCGAAGGGTGTTTTCTGTCTGGATATCAACAAGCTTAAACCACCGACCAAACTTGTTCTTCATTGCATTGAATATGTGTCGAGGTATTTTCAGCATTTGTTTCTCATCAAAAGTGCCAGCTGTCTCCCTGTCAACCACAACGAACGTCTGATCAAGAATAAAGCTGTCATATTTCTGCAAGGCCGTTCTGAGTGATATCTCGTCAGAGATTTTTGGTGTTGACCAGACCAGGTCAACACCACCCTTGGGACCGAATCGGAAGTCTTCAAAAGAAGCAAACATCACAGGTTTTTTCGATGTGAATTTTTGTGCTGTACAGCCAGTACAGAGAATAAAGACAAACAACAGTAAAGCGTAAAACCGAATATTCATACGACAACTCCTGCTCCACACAAAGTGTTTTTCAATGGCCCGGGCTTTTCAGGATATTGATAAATCCAGGAACCTGTCCAGCTTTTTTATTATGCCCCTTTACGCTCTTTATGCCTTTGCGTTACATTTATCATGAGGCCCTCACCAGGAAACAGTTACAGACCAGACTACCCGGAGAAAAAAATGACCATCCAATCCTTCGATTATCGTGACAAAATCAACTACAATGAGGAAAAGGCCAACAAGGTTGTGCTAACCGAATGCACCCACGCCCGCACCACACTCTGGTGCCTCAAGCCGGGCCAGCACATCCATCCTCACGTGCATGCCGGCGACCATGTCTGGGTTGTTCTTGAGGGTGAAGGCCTTTTCTTAAGTGCTGACCAAGAGAAACTGCCGGTCTCTCCGGGAACCATACTTTCTGCTCCTGCCGGTATTTCCCACGGCGTCGAGAACACCGGCTGTGCAGGGCTGGTTTTTGCCAGTATCTCTGCTGGTTAGCTGCCTGTTGGGCGCGCGTAATATTAAAACATTGCACACCCCTTGTTTTTCCTATATATTGGAACCTAGATCTATCTGAGAGGATATTATGAAGTCTCTACTTATTTTCGTTGGCGTTATTGCCGTCTGGTACATTCTCAATCGCTGGATCCTGCCACGCTTCGGAGTCGAAACCTGACTTTCCGGTGCCTGTGAACTCCCCGTGCGGGAGGAGGAAGAGACCAAAGAGGTAGAAAAATAAGCAACTGTTAGGATAAAAACACAAAACGCCTCGGCCAGACAGCCGAGGCGTTTTTTTCTGTTAGTTTACAAACCCCAAGCGCAGGCTCGTTGCGCAGCGAGGGCAGGTAAACATACTGGTGGAAGGCACCTTGTGCCCACAAGTCGGGCAATTGAACCAGTAGCGGCAATACTTGCATTGGGGGTCGGAGAGGCCCTGCTTCTTTTTACATTTTGGGCACTTGCGGTACATCTTACGGTTGGTGATGTAGTCTTCAAAAATCAGCCCACATTTTGCACAGACCTTGGCATCACGACGATGATTGGGGGCCTCACAGCGTGGCGCCGGACAAACAAAAACCGTATGGCAAGAGTCACACCAGTTCTTACCGCGGGTCATTTCTTTACAAACCGGACATTTTTCCATCAGAACACCTCAACGGCAGACTTAAAACAAGGGTGCATTATCAACCATAACGACACCACTCGTCATAGGATAATCATTTCTCTGTAAAATTTCCAGTCAGAGTTTACTGAGTTTACAACAAAAGAGCCGGGCATCCAGAGCCCGGCTCTTTTACAATTGCAGCGGGATGTAGATCAGTCGACCTTGAAGAATGCCACCGGCCCGGCCTGACAGACAGAGCAGGGACCATGCGGCTCCCCTTCCACGGTGTTACCACAAACTTTGCAGACGTAGTAATCAACGTCCGGGTTGCTACCGAGAGTATCGAGAGCCGTCTGGTAAAGCTTTGCATGGACCTTCTCGACCGTGTTGGCTAAGGAGAAGCTGCGCAAGGCAGCGTCAAAACCTTCGCTGCCAGCTTCTTCGATCATCTGCGGATACATACTGGTAAATTCAAAGGTTTCGCCATCGACCGCTTCCTGCAGATTTTCCGTCGTACTATTGATTCCACCCAAGGCCCGCAAATGGGCATGGGCATGCACCGTCTCTGCAGCAGCGGCAGCACGGAACAGCTTGGCAACCTGCTTATGCCCTTCAGCATCTGCTTTGTCGGCAAAGGCCAGGTACTTGCGGTTTGCCTGAGACTCTCCGGCAAACGCCTCTAGCAGGTTGTTTTCAGTTTTACTTCCCTTCAATTCAGCCATAATTCTCTCCTCGCTATGAAAATGTTTGACAAACACAAAAGTAGATCAATATTATCGGTCTGATAGATCATGTCAACCATATGCGATCTCTTTTCTTCTGTTTATTTGGAGCTGCCCGATGTCTATCTACCGTGTCGAAAAATCAGAGCTACCCATTGTTGTCTTTCAGGCCGACGGTTCTGTCATGAAGGGTGTCGTCTTCTTGAGCGCCAGTGCCTACAGCCACATGGGGCAACAGACTCTGCTCGACCTTATGAAGGAACCGGAAGACTTCTTCCCTTTTCGTACTGAGGCAGGTGCTTTCTGTGTAACCAATAAGCAGACCATTACGCATATCCGCTTCGACCCACCAGAGGCGGCGACCGCTCATGACTCTCTGGGGACTCGCGAGGATGTGGACATCAAGTTTGCCGGCGGTGAACAACTTTCAGGCACGATTACCATTGAAATGCCGGAAGGGCGAAACCGTCTTTTCGACTTTGTCAACGCGATGAGCGGTTTTTTCCTACTGCAAAACCAGGAAGCATACTACCTGGTCAACATGTCGCAGATCCGCGATGTCAGCCCGCAACACTAATATATATTATTGACAAATAAAAGCCGGCAGGGGTGATTCCTTGCCGGCTTTTTCCGTTTAGAGGGTCAGATAAGAACGCAGGTAGCGCCCTGTGTAGGACTTTGCACAGCGGGCAACCTCTTCCGGTGTCCCGCAGACAACTACTTCTCCGCCGCGGCTGCCACCCTCGGGACCGAGATCTATAACATGATCAGCGGTCTTGATGACATCCAGATTATGTTCGATGATCACCACGCTATTGCCCGACTCGACCAGGCGCTGCAAGACATTGAGGAGACGGCTGATATCGTCAAAATGCAGTCCGGTGGTCGGTTCATCAAGAATATAGATGGTCCGGCCAGTGGAACGTTTGCTGAGTTCTTTGGCTAGTTTAATGCGCGGCGCCTCGCCACCGGAAAGGGTGGTGGCACTCTGCCCCAACTTGATATAGCCAAGGCCAACGTCACGCAAGGTTTCCAGCTTGCGCTTGATCCGTGGAATATTCGCCAGGAACTCCACGGCCTGGTTGGCTGTCATATCGAGCACATCCGCGATCGTCCTGCCTTTGTACTTGACCTGCAGTGTCTCCCGGTTGTAGCGAGCCCCCTGGCACGCCTCACACAAGATATAGACGTCGGGCAGAAAGTGCATCTCAATGCGCAGAATGCCGTCGCCCTGACAAGCCTCGCAACGACCGCCTTTGACATTAAAGGAGAAACGTCCAGGCTTGTAACCACGCATTTTCGCTTCGGGCAAGCGGGCGAACAGGTCACGAATATCGGTAAAAAGACCTGAATAAGTGGCCGGGTTGGAGCGCGGTGTGCGACCAATCGGCGACTGGTCGATATCGATAACCTTGTCGAGCAGATCGAGGCCTTCGATAGCATGAACCGGGCCAGCCCGTTCCCGGGAACGATAGAGCCGTTGGGCCAGAGCCTTGTGCAGGGTGTCGAGCACCAGGGATGATTTCCCGGATCCGGAGACGCCGGTGACACAGGTCATGACACCCAGGGGGATATCAACATCAATGGCCTTGAGGTTATTGGCTGTGGCACCCTTGATGCTCAGCTGCCCTGTAGCTTTCCGTCGCACACTCGGTAGCGGGATCATCAGGCGACCGGCGAGATAATCACCGGTCAGAGAGTCGGGGTGGTTCAGGATTTCATGGGGAGTCCCCTGAGCAACCACCTGTCCGCCATGGCGGCCGGCACGCGGTCCCATGTCGATTACATGGTCTGCCTCTAGAATGGTTTCCTCATCATGTTCAACCACCAACACGGTATTGCCCAGATCGCGCAGACGCTTCACTGTTTCCAGCAGTCGTCGATTGTCCCGTTGGTGCAACCCGATTGAGGGTTCGTCGAGGATATAAAGAACCCCGACCAGCGACGAGCCGATCTGTGTCGCCAGCCGAATTCGCTGGCTCTCACCGCCGGAGAGGGTACCGGAGGTTCGGTCAAGGGTCAGGTAATCAAGGCCGACATTGACCAGGAAGGAGAGTCGCTCACAAACCTCCTTGAGGACCCGCCGGGCGATTTCCGCCTCTTTAGACGGCAGCTCAAGCTGGGCAAAAAAGGCTTCCGCGTCCGTGACGCTCAGTGAACAGATTTCCTGGATATTGCGGCCGGCCACCCGCACACAGAGTGTTTCCGGTTTAAGTCGCGCACCCTGGCAGCTCGGACAAGACATGATATTCATGAACTGTTCGAGTTTCTCGCGGGTCGCGTCGGAATCAGTTTCGCGCAGACGCCGTTCAAGGTTCGGGATCACCCCTTCAAAGGGCTTGTTATAGAAGTGCCGACGATTTGCCTGGTCGTAGAAAAATTGCACCTCCTCTTTGCCCGAACCGTGCAGGAGAACCTTCTGGACGTGCTCTGCCAGCTCAGCAAAGGGTGTCCGGATATCAAACTTATAAAAATCTGCCAGCGCTTCCAGTACCTGTTGGTAGTAATAGCCGGTTCGGGTCGACCAGGGCGCTATAGCCCCTTCCCGCAGCGACAGCTGGCGGTTGGGGACAACCTGATCGGGATCGAAATACATGCGCGTACCCAAACCGGAACAGTCTGGACAAGCGCCATACGGGTTGTTGAAGGAGAACATGCGCGGGGTCATCTCCGGAATGGAAATACCGCAATCCACACAGGCATGCCACTCTGAAAAAAGCAGACTTTCACCGCCAACAACCTCGACCCGCACCAGGCCTTCACCAAGCCGCAAAGCAGTCTCCAGCGAATCCGCCAATCGACTGGTAATACCATCTTTGACCACAAGCCGATCGACAACCACTTCAATGGTGTGTTTCTTGTTTTTGTCGAGGACAATCTCTTCGCCCAGTTCGAACATCTCGCCGTCGATGCGCACTCGCACAAAACCATCAGCCTGCAATTGGCGCAGCTCCTTGCGATATTCCCCTTTACGCCCCCTGACCAGCGGTGCCAGCAGCAGCAACCTGCTCTTTTCCGGCAAGCGGAGAACCTGCTCGACCATCTGCTCAACCGTTTGTGAGGCAATCTCCTTGTCACAGGACGGGCAATGTACCCGGCCGACTCGGGCATAAAGCAAACGCAGATAATCATAGATTTCGGTTACAGTGCCCACAGTTGAGCGAGGATTTTTTGAGGTGGATTTCTGTTCGATGGAAATGGCCGGGCTCAGGCCTTCTATGCTCTCGACATCCGGCTTGTCCATCTGTTCGAGAAATTGCCGGGCATAGGCCGAAAGACTCTCAACATAACGGCGCTGCCCCTCAGCATAGATAGTATCGAAAGCCAGGGTGCTCTTGCCGGAGCCGGAGACCCCGGTGATAACCACCAGCTGATCACGTGGAATTTCAACATCGATATTCTTCAGGTTGTGCTCGCAAGCACCTTTGATGACGATTTTATCTACCATAGTGTTTTATGAATAACGTTTCTTCTGTTTAAGACAAACTAGGGACGCGGAACGCGGGACGAGGGACGCGAAGGTCAAAAGCACCTGGGTCAAAGCCCTTGATTTCCTCGTACCGCGTCCCGCGTCCCGCGTTCCTGTTTTTCCGCCATCTCGACGGCCATCTTAACGGCAGCAATCAGGCTGGCCGGACTGGCCTGACCTGTCCCGGCCAGATCGTAAGCTGTACCGTGGTCAACGGAGGTGCGCACAATCGGTAGGCCGAGGGTGACATTGACACCATCATCAAAATGCAACAATTTCAGTGGAATCAATCCTTGATCGTGGTACATGCAGATCACCGCATCGTATTGTCCCTGCGAGGCAAACCAGAAGAGGGTATCCGCACTATGCGGCCCGCTGGCATCGAGGCCTTCGGCCCGGGCCGCTTCGATGGCCGGAACGATATGACGTTTTTCCTCATCACCAAACAAACCACCTTCACCGGCATGGGGATTGAGAGCCAGAACCGCCAGACGTGGTTGCTCCAGTCCAAACTGTTTCTGCAAAGCGGTTGCTGTAATACGCATAGTCGTCAGGATACGTTCTGTTGTTAGCCGCAACGGCACCTCACGCAATGCACAGTGGGTGGTTACCAGGCACACCCTCAAGCGTTCGCCGGCCAGCATCATGACGACTTCGTCAACCTGGCACCGGGATGCCAGCAGCTCGGTGTGTCCTGGAAAATCCGCACCGGCAGCCTGTAGCGCCTGTTTGTTGATCGGTGCCGTCACCATACCGGCGGCATCACCGTCGATGCAGACATCGCAGGCCCAGGAGATGTAATCCGCCATGGCGCGTCCGGAGGACGCATCCGGCTGACCGTATCGCTGCTGTGCAAGATCAAGCCTGGAAAGCCTATGCACCGGCAGAGAAAAATCGTCCAGGAAAATTTCATCTGAAGCCAGCGGCGATCTTGAACCCGACTGCACACGGAACTCGCAACCACAGACATCTGCAGCTCTCTGCATCACCCCCAGGTCGCCGGCAACGACCAGCGGTCGAGCAAGATCGGCAAAGGTGCCCGCACGAACGGCCTGGACAATAATTTCCGCACCGACGCCAGTCGGGTCGCCCATGGTTATGATAAGTGGCTTTTCCATAAAACTCTCTGCCTTCAAAAAGGCCCCATTCTGAGCACGAACCTACAGTATAGCCCAAGCGGGAAAAGGTCCTCAACCTGATTTGTGCTTGGAAAAAGGAAAGCTGTTTTCAAACCGGTCTGAAGCGGTTATACTTTGCTAGACTTCATTGTGTTGATTGGAGAATATCTGATGAGTGACGATCTGTTCGAGCGCCGCCAGGCAGAGCGCCGTTATGCCCTGAACTTTCTTGACTACGAGGTTATCTCTGACACCGGTGCAGTTCTCGGTCGCGGCCTGGCCCGCACTCTCAATGTCAGTAAAACCGGGCTACGCCTGGAAACCAGTCAGTTCTTTGAGCCAGGGCAACAACTACGTATCACGCTCGGCCTCGACAACGACCTGGTCCAGATCAACGGCCGGGTAATCAACTCCCAGCCGGAGACCGATGACCTTTGCACCAGCGGTGTCATGTTTCTTGAATTTGACGAAGCAGACCGTTGCACCTACCAAAAACATTTTGATGCCTTGATAAATGCCGTCAAACAGTAAACAACAACTTACGCAGACACAAAAAAGCCCCCCGTCAACAGCCGGGGGGCTTTTTTTCAGGTGCATCGAGAGCCTGTATAGATTTTCCGATCCAACGACCGTTTCCGGGATTATAGTCGGATATCAATGAATGACTTTACTTTAAGAGCCCGGGTCCATTCTTTGATGCGGGAGTCGGTCTTCTGATCCAGAATCATCTGGTGGATTTCATATTTAACGGCATCAAACTGTCGCAGACCACCCGGGAACCGGTCATCAACCCGTAGAATTTGTATTGCATTAGAGGTTTCCACAGGCTTGCTGAGCCCTCCTATCTCAACCCCGTTTACCGCCTCGACAAATTCAGGAACCAGCTGACCGTAGGCAAAACGACCCAACGCTCCACCTGTAACGCCATAAGTTTCATTGTAGCTGGCCACCACTTGGGTCAGGTCTTCATTCTGACCCAGACGATCCAGAACTTCATCGGCAATCTCGCGAATCCGCTGACGTTCCTGACCAGACGCTTTTTCCGACACGGGAAAGGTCACGGCGCTGAGCTGGATTTCAGGGGCCAGGCGATAATCATCCAGATGGGCACGGTAATATTCCACGACTTCCCGTTCAGGAACATCAACCTGGCTGCGCACCTCTTCGCCAATCAGCTTATAGCGCAGAATTTGTTTTCTCAGGTTCTCGCGATACACATCGATCTCCATCCCTTGAACAAGGACCGCGTCTTCTAACTCCTCACGGGTCAGCTGGTTTTTCTTCTGCACATCCAGCAGAGCCGTTTCAATCTCATCCTCTGAAACACACAGTTTAAGGGCCGTGATCCGCTGCTGAACCAATGTCTCCTCGATCATACGGGAGAGCAGTTCCTGGCGCAGAGCGCCCATTTGCACGGGAGACGGTTGCCGTTCCTGTTTGGCAAGCTGTTCACGTAACTTCTGGTCAAGTTGGTAGGTTGTGATGATATCCTTATTAACAACTGCCGCAATACGGCTGACGACTTCTGCAGCAGCTGAATTCAAGCCGATGCTACAGAATAACAACAGTGCAATTCCGAAATGTTTCATGGTGTCCTTTTCCTCAGTTGTCCTTTTTGTCGTTCACTTCAAGCTGAGCCCAGTCCACGGCGATCACGGCACGAGCTCGCAGATCCTGTAGCCAGGCCAGGTAAACCTCTTCCTTTTTGCGCCCCTCGAGAATCGACATGATCTCTTCTGTCGCTTCCTTTTTACTGAGGCGCTTAGCCTTGCGTTTTTCCTCGACCAGGAAAATATGATAACCATACTCACTCTGGACCAGGTCACTCAGACGTTTTACCGGCAAATCAAAAACAATCTCATCAAATTCCAGAGGCATTTCACCGCGGGCGAAAAAACCGAGATCACCACCCTGTTCAGCATCAGGTGACAGGGAGTATTCCATGGCAACGTCCGCGAAGGACTGCCCCTGGCGCAGCAGACCAAGAGCCTCCTGGCCTGTAGCTTCTTCTGCTACAACGATCTGACGAGCCCTCACTTGGGCCGGGCGATCAAACTGGCTTCGATTGGCCTCAAAGTATGCGGCCACCTCCATCTCCGTAACTGTTACTCTGGAATAGACCGCCTGATCAAGAAGTTTCTCCATGATCAAATTTTCCTTGAGGGCCACACGCCAGGATTGCAGTGTTAAACCCCGCTCCTGAAGCATTGCCTCAAACCTATGCCCCGGGTAATCCTGACGATAACCCTCCAGAGCTGTTTCAACATCAGCTTCTGTGAGAGAAACCTTGAGCCGCCTGGCTTCGCCATGAATCAATTTGCGATCAATCAGCTGCACCAGAAAGGATCGCTGCAGTTCCTCGCGTTCTATCCCGCTCAGAGGCTGGTCTTTTTGCAGGCTTTTCTCAAACTCGGCCAGAAAGCCAGCCTTGGTAACCTCCTGATCATTGATCTGGATCAGTGGCAAGACCTTTTCATCAACAGGCTCGGAGCTGCATCCAGCCAAGACACCGAGCAAGCATAAAAAGAGAGACAATTTTCGCAAATGGTATATGTGCATGATGTTGTATGGATCGATTAGCCTTACCCTCCATCTCGCGGATTGAGGGTTAAAATGATACAAACTATCATAGCCGGCAAAATGCTTGCAATTCCTTTTTAGCTACCGCCAACACCTCTTCCCGGGATAAACGACCGAGACGGATACTCAGGCGGTAGTCCGGGCTGAAATTGTATTTATTCCTATCTTCCAGAAGGGCCAGGATCTGCTCCGGGGCAACCTTGGTTGCAGACGGAAAGGCAAAGACCAGATTATGACCGTCAAACTCAGCCAGTTCGACTCGTAGTTGCTTCATAAGCACCCGCAGCTTCATAACGTCCAGCAGAAGTTCCGCCGCAGCCGGCAATTCACCGTAGCGGTCTCGTAATTCGTCACCGGTCTGGTAAATCTCTACGTCGTCCTGAGCTGACGCAAGTTTGCGATAAAGCACCAGCCGCTGGTTGGGATCTGCAACATAACTCTCCGGCAGAAAAGCAGAAAGACCGAGCCGTATCTCAGGATCAATGCGCTCTTCACGGCTCTGTCCCTGCAGTTCCTGAACGGTTTCCTCAAGAAGCTCAGTATACATTTCAAAACCAATGACAGCCACCTGGCCAGCCTGTCGAGCACCAAGCAGATCCCCTGCACCACGCAATTCGAGATCGTGGCGAGCAATGCGGAAACCGGCCCCCAGCTCCGTCTGTTCCTGCAAAACCTTGAGTCGCTCGCGAGCCTCCCTGGTCAATACTCCCTCGCCAGGAATCAACAGGTAAGCATAGGCACGCTGATGAGAACGGCCGACCCGGCCACGCAACTGGTAGAGCTGCGCCAGGCCAAAGCAGTCCGCCCGGTTGATAATCATGGTATTGGCTGAGGGGATATCGATGCCATTTTCAATGATCGTCGTGCAGACAAACAGGTTGGTGCGCCCTTCGATGAAATCGAGCATGACGCCTTCCAGCTTTTTCCCCGGCATCTGACCATGTCCGACACCGACCTTGGCCTGGGGCACCAACCGGCGAAGGAAATCGGCCATGGCATCGATCGATTGCACCCGGTTGTGGACAAAGAAAACCTGGCCACCGCGACGAAGTTCACGCATGATCACATCACGAATGAGATCGTCGTCAAAGCGGGTGACATAGGTTCGGATCGCCAGACGATCCACCGGTGGCGTATCGATGATCGACAGGTCACGCAGACCGGCCAGACTCAAATGCAGGGTGCGCGGAATCGGCGTAGCGGTCAGGGTCAACACATCAACTTCTGCCCGCATCTTTTTCAGCCGTTCCTTATGGGTGACACCGAATCTCTGCTCTTCATCAATAATGATCAAGCCAAGGTTCTTGAAACGTAAGTCTCGCTGCAACAGGCGATGAGTCCCTATCAGGATATCAACCTGCCCGGCCGCCGTACGCTCGAGGATCCTTTTCTGTTCGGCCGGTGTGCGAAAGCGAGACAGCATCTCAACGACGACCGGGTAGTCGGCAAACCGCTGCCGAAAAGACTCCAGGTGCTGGCGGGCCAGTACCGTGGTCGGCACCAGAACAGCGACCTGACGGCTATCGAGCACCGCCTTGAACGCGGCTCGGATAGCAACCTCGGTCTTGCCGTAGCCGACATCGCCACAGATCAGACGATCGACCGGCCGTTGCGAGGTCATATCATCGAGCACGGCTTCAATCGCTTCAAGCTGGTCAGGTGTTTCTTCATAAGGGAAGGCGGCCTCGAACTCACGGAACATTCGATCCGGCGGAGCATAACTGAACCCTTTTGCCAACTGACGACGCGCCTGCACCTGCAATAGGTCACGGGCCAACTCTTCGACCGTCGCTCGAGCCCTCAGCTTGGCCTTTTCCCAAGCACCGCTGCCCATCTTATCCAGCCGCGGGGTACTGCCATCGGACAAGTACTTCTGAACTTTTTCTATGCGTTCCACCGGCAGATAGAGGCGATCCTCGCCAGCATATTCAAGGTGGATGAAATCCCCTTCAACTGCACCGGTCTGCAGATGAACCAGGCCAAGATAACGACCAATGCCGTAATCGGCATGCACGACCAGGTCAGCGGCTTTAAGGTCTGCCAGAGACGATTCGAAGACCCGTTGCCGATGACGGACTTTACGGTGAGTGCGCGGTCCGAAGATATCATCGTCACAGATGACGACCAGCTTTTCCTCAATATGCCTGAAACCAGTGTCGAGGACACCGACGGTCACTGTCAGGCCGACCGGAAAATCCCGGCCCGACACCAGCTCCGGCACCCAGGAAACCGGCAGTTCACTCGGAGCCAGCAGATCAAGCAGCCGCTCGGCCTGGCCACGCTGGTGACAGACCACAAGGATTCTCCAGCCATCGCTCAACCACCCCTGTAGACGCTCCACCAGGGGGGCCAGGCTGCCATCATGTTCCACATGGTCCGGGCGTAAATCAGCATTGCCAGTTACCGGCACGCGGTAGACGGGATGTTCCTCTTCGAGCTGGTACAGCTGCACTGACGCCAGATCGATGCGCGACCCCTGATTCAGACGTGTTTCCAGTTCCTGGCTGTCGATATAAAAATCACTGGACGGCACAAAAGGCTCACCACTACGCGTCGCCCGCTCTTCCCCGCATCTTACGGCTTCGGTAAATTCATCAGAGGCGCCGGCGATAGCAGTAGGATCAAGAACCAGCCAGCAGAAGCGACCCAGGTAGTCAAAGAGTGTGTGCAGCGCATCATAATTAAGCGGCAGGAGGTTTTCCCGACCGGGCCCGAGCAATCCCTCACGAACTTCAGAGAGTATCGCTTCGCGTTGGATACGCGGGATTTCCAGCTCGTCGCAGCGCTCCTTGCAACGACGGGTGAAGGTCTCCAGGTGACTACCGGCCAGAATCATTTCCCGGGCCGGAGCAAGTTCAAGTCGCACCAGATGCCGAGCAGTGGAACGCTGGCTGACGGGATCGAAGCTGCGGATCTCCTCCAGTTCATCACCGAAAAAAGCCAGGCGCACCGGCTGCTCCAGCATCGGAGGAAAAAGATCAACCAGATCACCGCGCACGGCAAAGCTGCCGCGGTCTTCGACCAGAGTAACGCGCTGATAACCGAGCGATGACAACCCCTGCAGCAGCACATCCCGTTGGATCTCATTGCCAACTTCAAGTTGCAGACGTAAGGAATCGAGTACGTTACGGGGGAGAACCTTCTGTTGCAACGCCTTGACTGTGGTTACTACGGCTTTGCCGCGCCCATTGGCAAGCGCCGCCAGGGTGGCCAATCGAGTCGCTTCGATTTCAGGATGAGGACTAAGTGGAGCGTAAGGTTCGGTTTCCCAGTGCGGGAAGAAAAGGATGTCGGCCGGCCGGCCATGAAAAAAGCTCAAGGCCCGATGGAAGCGCTGAGCTTCGGCCTGGTCAGAGACCACTACCAGCAGACCTTCATCATGCTTGTTGCCAGCCAGCAACCCGGCAGCGAACCAGGCATTGCTACTGCCATTCAGGCCAAGGATTTCGGTACGGCCGAAGATCCCTGATGTGAACGGATACAAGACTCCGGATAAAGTGTAATGTTGAACGCGGGGTTCTTCAGTTGTTGAGGACATACTGGTATTCAGCGAAGACCCTCTCTTCAGCGAAAACAAGGGCCTTGCCGCTGTCAGTTACAGGAAAATCAGTCACGCGGAACAGCCAGCATGCGATCCAGAGTAACCTTGGCAGGAATCCTGATCTCTTCAGGAACCGTCACCCGCGGGCTCATTGTCTGCAACGCCAGGAGGACATCTTCGAGAGAGGTCAGTTTCATGTTGGGGCAAACCAGACGCGTGGTTGGCAGGATAAATTCCTTGCCTGGATTTTCCTTGCGCAGGCGATAGAGGATTCCATCTTCGGTGCCGACAATGAATTGTTGTGCCGGGTTCTCCCGGGCGAAAGTGTACATGCCGCTGGTTGAGCAGATATGATCTGCCAGAGCCAGCACCTCGGAGGGGCATTCCGGATGTGCCATGAAGAGAGCATCGGGGTAGTCAGCTTTGGCCTTCTTGGCATCCTCGACAGTAAAGCGTTCGTGGGTCGGACAATAACCGTCCCAGAAATAACAGGTTTTGTCCACTTGGGCAGCAATGTAGCGTCCCAGGTTGCGGTCCGGGGCAAGAATCACTTCCGGTTCGGTAAGGGAAGCAACAACATTGACGGCGTTAGAGCTCGTGCAACAGATATCACTCTCAGCCTTGACGGCAGCGCTTGAATTAACATAGGTCACCACGGGCACACCGGGATACCGTCGCTTGAACTCTCGCAATCCTTCTGGAGTGATCATGTCCGCCATCGGGCAACCGGCATCCAGACGAGGCAGCAGAACCACCTTCTCCGGGGCCAGGATAGCGGCGCTTTCCGCCATGAAGTGAACACCGCAGAAGACAATCACCGATTTATCGGTGCGCGCAGCCTCTATCGACAGGGCTAGGGAATCTCCTGTGATGTGTGCCAGCTCCTGGATTTCATCACGCTGGTAATTATGCGCCAGGATCAGGGCGTCGCGAGTGTCTGCTAAGTGGAGGATTTCTCTGATGATCTCGTTCTGATTCATGACACAACCGTTTTTCTGCCTGAAAGATTGCCGTATACTAGAGTAAAAGCCTTGCTATGTCAAATGCTTATACCTGTCTCAGGGCCTCTTGACAGGGCTCCTTTTTGCCGGTATTCTCAGCACTCTTTAAGGTTCCTGAACCCTGGTAATTGGTGACATCATATGTTTGGTATCGGCTTTCCTGAATTACTCCTGATAATGGCAGTCGCCCTGATCGTCCTTGGCCCTAAACGCCTTCCAGATATGGCTCGCGCTTTGGGTCGTGGCCTGGCTGAATTTAAAAAGGCCACTGATGAAATGAAACAAACCTTTACTGAAGAAACTCATAACCAAGAGATCAAACGACCGCCAGGATCACCAGGCAAGCTCACACCGCCCAGCGCCATGCACGACCCTTATCCGCCAGAGGCTAACCCTGTAGAAGCAGAAGCTATCCCAGATAACACCGTCACCAGTAATGAGGCCACTGCAGAAGAGAGCGCAACGGCCGAGTCGAAGGTCAAGGCTGAGGGCCTGCCGGATGAGTAATGACCGGATGCCGTTGCTCTCTCACCTTGAGGAACTGCGACGCAAACTGATTATTGCCGGTGTCTCCTGGCTGGTGGCCTTTCTGGCCTGCTACAGCTTCGCCGAGCAGCTATTTGACCTGATAGCCAACCCTGTGCGCCAAGCCTTGCCGGAGGGAACTTCGCTGGTCTTTATCACGGCCACAGAACCCTTCTTCACTTATCTGAAAATCGGTGCCCTGGCAGGCCTATTGGTCGCTCTGCCAGTGATCTTCTGGCAGATCTGGTCCTTTATCGCACCGGGGCTCTACAAAAACGAAAAACTTTACGTCATCCCCTTTGTAATGGCCAGCACTCTCTGTTTTGCCGCCGGCACCTTTTTCGGTTTCAGCTTTGTCTTTCCCATGGTTTTCAAAGTACTCATTGAGTTCGGCACCGGCGGCGGTGAGCTCAGCGCCATGCTCTCCATGGGCTCATACCTGTCACTCTCCAGCAAGCTTCTGCTTGCTTTCGGCCTGGTCTTTGAGCTGCCGGTGGTGATCTTTTTCCTGGCACGACTGGGAATCGTCGACCACAAGATGCTGGCGCGCAATCGCAAGTTCGCACTTCTGGCCGCTTTCCTGATCGGCGCCATGCTCACTCCTCCGGACGTGTTCTCACAAGCAGCCCTCGCCATACCGTTTATCGTTCTCTATGAAGTCGGTATCATCGTTGCACGACTGTTCGGCAAACGTCGTGATCCTGTTGAGGATGAGGGAACTGAAGAGGAACCTGCCGAAAAGTAAAGGTTCTGTCTCAATTTTTGCCCTGTCTGCTGTTTAAGAAAGCTTACCTCCTTAACAAGCTTACAATTTTGCAAGCCTGACCTATTACAGGAGCAGTAGATGAAGCCCGTGATAAAGGACAAGAGAACAGAGCCTGATGCCAGCAGACGTCCCATTTAAGGGGTTTCATGACAAGGTTGACTGTCAATCCGTTAAAGCTGATCTTCGGCAGCCTCTGGCTCTGCCTGTTCCTGTTTGCGTTGATCTTCTGGTGGCGCTCGCAATTAGCCTTAAGCAGCATCCCGTCGCTACTAGAGCACTGGCTGAATGACGTCGGGCTGTTCAAGGCAGCGCTCATATATATATTTTTTTATGCTGTGCGGCCACTGATTCTTTTTCCTGCCACGCTGCTTACTGTCGCATCAGGCCTCATCTTCGGTCCCTGGCTCGGCACCCTCTTCACGGTAGTTGGCGAAAACGCCAGTGCCAACCTGGGTTTTGCCCTAGCCCGCTGGTTCGGACGAGAAACCGTGAAAACGCACTCAACAGAGTTGATGGCTCGCTGGGACGAAAAACTGCAACAGAATGGTATTATCGCAGTAATGAGCATGCGGCTGATCATGCTACCCTTTGATGCTGTCAACTTTAGCTGCGGGCTGACCGCCATTCGCCAACGCGACTATGCCGTCGGCACATTTATTGGAATCCTCCCTTCGCTGATCGGTTTCGTCCTTCTCGGGGGTATCGCAGCATCGGGCGTTCAGAACCGCGCCCTGGTATTGGGACTGTCCGTCTTTTTCATGGTATTCGGTTTCAGCATTGCTCATTACCTCAAGCGGCGGGAAAGGGAGTCGAAAGCTGCCGAATAATTAAGGCGAACCCGGGTATAACCCAAGTCCGCCTCAATCTGACAAACAACTTCCTGGCAAGCTATCAATGAACGGGTTGCCCGTTTTTACTTGGCAGACCTCTTCAATTCAGCATCTATCGTCTTCTTGAATCCCTTGAAACTGCGATCTTTGAGCTGCTTGCCGTTGATGTAGACAGCCGGCGTGCCACGCACACCAGCCTGGGTACCAAGTTGCGTATCAGCAGCAACTTCCCGTTGCAAGGCCGGGTCTGCCATGTCCTTGTCAAAGCGCACCATATCGAGCCCGACACTCTCGGCCAACTCCCGAATCAAGGTATCGTTGAGTTTATTGTAATTGGCAAACAACTTGTCGTGCAGCGGCCAGAATTTACCCTGGTTGCGCGCAGCGAGACTGGCAATTGCCGCCGGCTGGGCAAACTTGTGCATGCTTAGAGGGAACTGCTTGTATACGATCTGCACCTGTTTTGGATAGGCTGCCACCACTTTATCCAGAGTTGGTACCAGGCGGGCACAGTAGGGACACTGGAAATCATCGAAGATGACAATGGTGACTGAGGCCTTTTTCGCACCTTTGACGGCCGAGTTATTTATCGGTAGCTTTTGCACATAGGAAAGATCGAAAAACTGCAACTCTTTGTTCTTCGTGTTGCCAAGATAGAGCCTTAGTCCGTCCGGGGAAACTTCCAGACTGGTAACCCCGTCACTGACCTTGAAACGTTCCTGCTTCTGGCCTTCGGCAGAGAATATCTGAATGACACCACCTTCAAGCAGAACAAACAGGCGACCGTCACCTATGCTCTGCGCTATGTCCACTGGCACCCGACCTAGAGGTTGACGTTTGATCAGGTTCTTTTCCAGCTCCGCATAAATCGGACTGGCAATCAGAACCAGTCCGAGCAACAAGACAACAATACGACGTGCTCCTGCCATTATATTTACCCTCTCATTTTAGATTTCGAAAGATACGATTCGCTTGTATGATTTTACAGCGTTACACAACCTCTTATAATTACCCACAGCCTTATTCTATGTCAATCCCAACTCATGACAACCCTTGACATTGACCACCGGCAACGGCATAACTGAAACGCCATGTCAACTCCAGCGCTTGCCATACAGAATCTATTGAAAAAGTACGACGGCACTCCAGCCGTTGACAATATCTCATTTACCATTGAGCCGGGAGAAATTTTCGGTCTGCTCGGCCCCAACGGTGCCGGCAAGAGCACAGCAATCAACATGATCAGCGGAGTCACTCGCGTCGATAACGGCACGATAGAGGTCTTCGGTTTTGACAACCAGCGTGACTATCGTACCACCCGGCGTCTGGTCGGCGTCATGCACCAGGAAATCGTTATAGATAACTTCTTCACCATTGACCAGGCCCTACGGTTCCATGCCGGATATTATGGAGTTCGCGATGATACGGCCTGGCGCCAGCAACTGATTGACCGCCTCGGCCTCAAACCGCATCTGCACAAGGTCATGATCAAATTGTCCGGTGGCATGAAGCGTCGTTTCATGATTGCCAAAGCATTGATTCACAAACCCAAGCTTCTGATCCTCGATGAACCAACAGCCGGGGTTGATGTGGAGCTGCGACATACTCTCTGGGATTTTGTTCGCGAAATCAACCAGCAGGGGACAACCCTTCTGTTGACCACTCATTACCTGGAGGAGGCCGAACAGATGTGCGATCGCATCGCCATCATGAACCACGGCAAGCTGATTGCTCTCGAATCAACAAGAACACTGTTGCAGGAACTCGGCACTCGCAGCATCCTGGTCCACTTGCAGACTCCCATAAAGGAGGTACCTGAGAACCTCTGCTGT
>JAUWTX010000128.1 GCA_030614505.1 Desulfuromonadales bacterium | reverse complement strand
GAGAGAAGAAAGTCCTTGAGTTGGCGCGCAGACTGTTAGTCAAGGAGCTTGCTCTTGCCGAGGGGATCGCCGAAGAGATGGTCACCGAGCGTCTCGAAAAGATGGTCAACTGATCCTGATTTGCTTCGATTGATGATTCCAGGCCGGGTGCTGATGTGCACTCGGCTTTTTTATTTGCCCACCGGGGTGTGGAATCGCTAATAATGATTTTCAAACGACGGCAAATGCGATAGAAATAACACTTCAAGTGGTTGTTGACGATTGATCTGATTCTAGCAGCCAGTCAGACAGGCTGCTAGTGAAGACCAGAGGATTGCTTATGAATGTTCATGTTCTGGTCCCCGCTGCGGGCAGTGGCAGCAGGATTGGGGGCGACACCAGGAAACAGTATCTGGAGTTAGGCGATCAGCCGGTCCTGGTACAAACCTTGTCGCGTCTTGCTGCTCATCCACAGATCACGGCCATCCATCTGATTGTTCCGGAATCGGATGTTGCATTCTGTCGAACCGACCTGGTGGATCGCTACCGTCTGGAGAAAATCGGTGGTGTGATAGCAGGCGGAGGCGAACGACAGGATTCAGTGCGTAACGGTCTGGATGCTTGTGGCGCAGCTGACCAGGATATCATCCTGGTTCATGATGGCGTTCGCCCCTTTTTCCCGAAAGAACAAATTGGTCTTCTGGTGCAGCTGGCTGCTGTTGAAGGGGCTGCCCTGCTGGCTATCCCGGCCCAGGATACGATCAAAGAGGTTTTTGACGGCCGGGTCCGGTCAACGCTTGATCGCAGCCTGCTCTGGCAGGTGCAGACGCCCCAGGCTTTTCGTTGTGAACGGATTCGTGAGGCTCATCGGCGGGCTTATGCAAGCGGCTATATTGGAACCGATGATGCTTCGTTGATCGAATGGTGCGGCTGGCCGGTTGCGGTTTTGCCCGGCCATCCCCATAATCTCAAGATAACGACAAAGGCAGATCTGGCATTGGCCAGAGCCTTGCTGGCAGCGGGAGAGGTGAGTCTGACATGATACGTATTGGCCACGGTTTTGACGTCCATCGCTTGGTCCCTGATCGTCCTCTGGTTCTGGGTGGGGTGACGATTCCCTACGAATATGGGCTCTTGGGTCACTCGGATGCCGATGTTCTCCTGCATGCGGTTTCCGATGCGATTCTCGGAGCTCTTGGTCTTGGTGATATCGGCCGTTATTTCCCTGACACCGATCCTTCTTACAAGGGGATCAACAGTATGCTGCTACTTGAACATGTTGTTGGTCTGGCACAGACTCGAAAATACAGGATCAGCAACCTTGATACTACGATCGTTGCCCAGCGGCCCAAGCTGGCGCCCCATGTGTCCCAGATGATCACCAACCTGGCCAAAGTCTGTCAGGTTCCGAGTGGCTGCGTAAATGTCAAGGCTACGACCACCGAAGAGCTTGGCTATACCGGTCGCGGTGAAGGGATCTCCGCACATGCGGTGGTGCTGATAGACGCACCCGGGAAATAGTTTAGCCGCCTGTCGAACTATCAATAAACTGGCTGCTAGTCGCAACCTACGAGGAGTAATCGCCACATGAGTCAACCCGCTATACAGTTGGGGCCCAACTTTATCCGCAATATTGTCGATGAGGATCTTGCCAGCGGTAAACACAAGACTGTCATTACGCGCTTTCCGCCGGAACCCAACGGTTATCTACATATCGGCCACGCCAAATCAATTTGTCTCAATTTCGGTCTGGCCAGTCATTACCAGGGGTGTTGCCACCTGCGTTTTGATGACACCAACCCGGTCAAGGAAGAGCAGGAATATATTGATGCCATCAAAACCGATGTGAATTGGCTCGGCTTTGATTGGGGCGAGCATGAATATCATGCCTCGGACTATTTTGAGACTTTGTATGGATATGCGGAAAAGCTGGTTAAAAAAGATCTTGCCTATGTCTGTGACCTGAGTTCTGAAGAGATGCGTGAGTATCGCGGGACATTGACGGAGCCTGGTAAAGAGAGCCCTTATCGCAGTCGCAGCAGCGAAGAGAATCTCGACCTGTTGCAACGTATGCGGTCCGGCGAGTTTGACAACGGTTCCCGCGTGCTGCGTGCCAGGATCGACATGGCCTCGCCCAATCTGAACCTGCGTGATCCAGTTCTTTATCGCATCCTGCGGGCCACGCATCCCCGCACCGGAGATGTGTGGTGCATTTATCCGATGTATGATTTTGCCCATGGCCAGTCAGATTCCATCGAAAAGATCACCCATTCTCTCTGTACCCTCGAATTCCAGGATCATCGTCCCCTTTATGATTGGTTCTGTGAGGCGCTGGAGATTTACCATCCACAACAGATCGAGTTTGCCAGATTGAACCTTACCTACACGTTCATGAGCAAGCGTCGCCTGCTGGAGCTTGTCAATGAAAAGCATGTCTCCGGCTGGGACGACCCGCGCATGCCGACCCTTTCGGGGATGCGCCGCCGTGGTTTTACGGCAGCCGCAATTCGCACTTTCTGTACACGGATTGGTGTCGGCAAGAGCGACAGCGTTATTGAGATGAGCGTTCTCGAAGACTGTGTCCGTGAAGATCTTGACCAGGTGGCACCGCGTGCCATGGGTGTGTTGCGTCCGCTAAAAGTGACGATTACCAATTACCCTGAAGGGCAGACGGAAGAGTTTGTTGCTGCCAGACATCCCAAAAATCCCTCCATGGGGACTCGCACCATTCCCTTCAGTCGCGAGATTTATGTAGATAAAGATGATTTCATGGAAGACCCACCCAAGAAGTTCTTCCGTCTGGGGCCGGGCCGCGAAGTTCGGCTGCGCTACGGTTATATCATACGTTGCGATGAAGTGATCAAGGACCCGGTCTCCGGAGAAGTGACGGAATTGCGCTGCAGTTACGATGCTGAAACCGGCGGGGGCGTTTTGCCAGAAGGAAGGAAAAAGGTTAAGGGGATTATCCACTGGGTTTCTGCTGCGCATGCCGTACCGATCGCAGTCCGTCTTTATGATCGTTTGCTCATCGTTGCCGACCCGGCGGCAGAAAAGGATCGCGACTATCGTGAGCTGCTCAACGAAGCATCCCTTGAAGTTCTTTCGCAGGCATTTGTGGAGCCAAGCCTGGCCGAGGCAACCCCTGGAGCGACTTTCCAGTTCGAGCGCCTGGGTTATTTCTGTGTTGACAGTGAAGACTCACGGCCTGAAAAGTTGGTTTTCAATCGCAGCGTAACCTTGCGCGATACCTGGGCCAAACTGGCTAAGACCTAAGGATTGTTGTCTGTCAGCTTATGCCACGCTATCTGAAGATATATGTCATCGACGACGCCATGGAACTCTGCCAGGATCTGCGGGGCTGGTTGAGTCAGACTGGTCACGAGGTGACCTGCAGTCCAGCCAAGCGCATATTGATTCACACACTCCTGGAGTATCAACCGAACCTGATTATACTTGGCATGAGCCATTATGCAGGTGAGGCGATGGAGCTCTACAGGAAACTTAGCAACCATCGACAATTGCGCCAGGTCCCGCTGATTGTTGTCAGCGATGATGCCAGCCTCGAATACGAGATGCTTGATGCCTTCGACTTTCAAGCCTGTCCTCTTGATCGTGAGCGGCTGTATGTCTGTCTGGAACGTTTGTCCGGAAACCGCAAATATCTGTCAGGAATTTCTTTTGATGAAGATGAGTTGACGGCGCTCAAAAGTTTTTTACTCGAACATAGTGGCCTGCACTTCAGTCAACACAATCACCGAATTCTGGAACGAGGTCTGATGCGACGTATTCAGGCCCTGCGTATAGAATCGTTGCCAGTCTATTCCAATTACCTGACAGCAACTTCTGAGAACTATGACGAAGTCAACAAGCTGCTCGGTTTGTTGACTGTTGGTGAAACCTCGTTCTTTCGCTACCGCTCTCATCGGCAGGCGCTCACTCACTATGTAATCCCCCGGCTTCTGGAACAGAACAAGTCTCATGGCAAGCTGCGTATCTGGTCGGCAGGCTGTTCCACTGGTGAGGAGCCATACTCTCTGGCAATCCTGCTTCTTGAACATTTTCCTGAGCTGGTTGGCTGGGATATCCAGATACTGGCGACCGATATCAACAAGCGTGCATTGCGTCAGGCACGCGAGGGTATTTATGGTGAGCGTTCATTGCGCATGATGGAGAGTTCGTTGCGGGATCGTTATTTTCAGAAGGTGGATAATCTTTTCCAGCTTTCTGCGCAAGCAAGGCAAATGGTGCGGTTTAATTATCTCAACTTGCAAACAGATCGTTTTCCTGGAGGAGACAATGCAACAGGAGACATCGATCTGTTGTTTTGTCGTAATGTGTTTATCTACTTTAAGCACGAAACAATTCGGCAGATCGTTGCCAAATTCAGTCAATCTCTGAGACCGAAGGGATACCTCTTTATGGGGCATTCCGAGACGATGCAGAATGTTTCTGATCGCTTTCAGCGCCAGTATCAGAACAATGCGTTCTTTTATCAATTGAAAGAGGGTGCTTCTACAAAAAAGAGCATGACAGGCAAGATGTTATCGAAGCGTGCCCGGTCGATTGAAGCGGTTGTCCATGCGCCTGCAAAAGCAGAGAGAAAATCGATTGTGGCAGCTGTTGTGCCGAAAAAGAAGACTCTGACTCAAGCCAAAAAAAATCTTCGGCGTGATCCGGAACAACTTTATCGTGACGCTTTGATAGCCTTTGATCGTGAGCGGTTTGCTGAAGCTGGCAAACTGTTTGAGCTGCTTCTGGAACAGCAACCGGACAACCCGAAAGCTTTGGTCGCTAAGGGTTTGCTGATGGCAAATCAGGGTAAATACAGTGACGCCCGGATCTGTTGTGCTCGAGCGATCAGAGAAGATGACCTGTTGCCTGAGGCCTATCTGTTGCGCGGTCTGATCCTCGATATGGAAGGGTTCCTCGAGCGCGCCCTGATAGAGTACCAGAAAATCTTGTGGCTGGATCCTGCCTTCGTCATGGCCCATTATCTCTCCGCAAAAGCTTATGATCGATTGGCCGATGCAGAAAAAAGACAGCGTTCGCTGCGGAATACTGTTCGTGCTCTTGAACAGGCCGCAGATCAATCACTCATTCCCTTCTCAGGTGGACTCTCTCGAGGAGTTTTCCTTGAAATTGTACATCGTGAGTTGGCTGAAATAGCCAATTCCTGAATCAATTATCCTCTCTTCCTTTGAGTCGTCCCCCCTGGTTTTTCCTAACATATAAGCCTTCTTGGAATTTAGTTGAACAGTGTTTGTTAAAGTTCTGTCTGTTGCCTTTGTTGATCGAGGACTTGTCAAGAAAAATCTTTGGAAACTATTAACTTAGCTTTGTTTGACAAATTTGAAACATCGTTATAACCTGCAGGCAACCATCATTTTTGAGAAATTTTTGAGAAATTTACTTTAGGTCTATCAAAGGAGTTGGTCGCTCATGCATGAAAATCAAGGTTACGAAATCGATCAAATCCTGCAGGAAATGCGCACTGATTACTGGCGCAGCTTGGAAGCTGTGGAAGAGAGTGCCGGAGGGTCCAGAATCGAGTACCTGATTATTCGTTGTGGCAATAGTCGTTATGGCCTGCTGGCAGCGAACTGTCGTGAAGTTCTCAAGTTGCCGCACCTGGTTCGTGTCCCCCGATTGCCGGAGCACCTGCGTGGAATTTTTAATCTGCGGGGAGAAATTGTGGCTGTTACGGATATGTGTCCTCTGCTCGGTCAAGATGCCCAGAAGATCCACGACAATTTTCGTCTGGTGGTTGTTGAAGAGGGGACGATTAAGACCGCTCTGCTGGTGGAGATTGTCGAAGGTATGGCCGGCATCGATGAGGAGCAGATCGAGTCTTTGGCGGATGGAGCAGGTGCAGGTGCTCGAGACCTGATTTCCGGCAAGGTTGTCCAGGGTGAAGATGTTCTTGTCCTGCTGGATATGAACAGGCTATTAGAGCGACCAGAGCTGATTGTCGATCAGAAGAAGCAATTTGAGGTTGATAGCTGATCTGATGAAAATCTGCAAATCAGGTTTCACGGACACCAGGGTTCATAAACTAAAGGGCGCGATTAATGATGAATCGTATAAATGTAAAAATCGTAATGGCATTGATCGGTGTGTTGGCCGTGATCATGGTGATATCGACCTACCTGATCGTTGAACAGCGTTCGAAAGTGTTGCGCGAAGAGCTTCTGATCAAGGCAAGTGCCCTGGCAAAGATCGGTGCCAGCGCGATTGAGGGGGTGTTCGAAAGCGCCTTGGCAACCGGCATGTTCTACGAGGAACATCTGTTTGACACCGACTACAAGGAGATCATCGAAGGCCCCCTGGCCGGTTCCGCGATTCCAAAGTATCACACGGCCTACGATCTTTACCTGGATATGACGATCAAGGATTTCCAGGATACCTTTCAGGCCTCTGACGAGATGGTGGTGTTTGCCGTTCTGGTGGATCGCAACGGTTACCTGCCGACCCACAACAGCAAGTATTCAAAGCCGCTGACCGGTGAT
>JAUWTX010000200.1 GCA_030614505.1 Desulfuromonadales bacterium | reverse complement strand
TTTGCAGTTTGAGCAAGGTGTCAGCCTGGTGGAGATCGCTCTGGAGACCGGCCGTCATCACCAGATCAGGGTGCAATTCGCCCACCGTGGTTTCCCGATTCTGGGTGATCGTCGCTATGGTTCACAACAGCTCTTCGGTGGCGATGCCATCGCCCTGCATGCCCACGAAATGGTTATTCGACACCCGACTCTGGGTGAGGAAATGCATTTTGTCGCCGAACCGAAAGATGATTGGCTAAGCTAACGGAGCAACGCACCATGAAGTCACTCAAAGAGCTTTACCGTATCGGCACCGGCCCTTCCAGCAGCCACACTATGGCACCACGCAAAGCTGCCGAGCAATTTCTGCAGCGTCATACCGATGCAGCAAAGTTCCGGGTCACTCTTTACGGTAGCCTTGCTGCAACCGGGCGCGGTCATCTGACTGACAAGGTCTTGGGTGAAGTTTTTCAACCTCGTTCTTGTGAAATTGTCTGGGTTCCGGAGGCAGAGTTGCCCCTGCATCCTAATGGTATGCATTTTGAGGCTTTAACTGCCAACGGTGACCTGATCGAGAAGTGGGAAATCTACAGTATCGGCGGTGGTGCTTTACAAGAACCCGGGAAGACGGTCGCAACCACGGATATCTACGATTTGAACCGTATGGATGCCATTCTGCAGCGTTCCATCGAAACGGGGGAATCCTGCTGGGAATACGTTAGCAGCTGCGAGGGCGAAGAAATCTACCCGTTTCTTAACGAGGTCTGGGAGGTGATGTTAGACTCTATCGCACGGGGTCTGGATCATGTCGGCGTGCTGCCAGGGGGCTTGGGAGTAGGGCGTAAAGCCCAGGCTTTTTATCGCAAGGCATCTCTTTACGGCCCGGACTTCAAACGCAACGGCCTGCTCTGGGCCTATGCCCTTGCCGTATCCGAAGAGAATGCCGCAGGTGGCGTGATTGTCACGGCACCGACCTGCGGTGCAAGCGGCGTACTTCCTGCTGTGCTTCGCTACCTGCAGGAGAGCCTCGATTGCAGCACGGAGGATATCCTGCGCGCCTTGGCAACTGCAGGACTGATCGGCAACCTGGTCAAACACAATGCCTCGATCTCCGGTGCCGAAGTGGGCTGCCAGGGCGAGATCGGTACAGCTTGTGCCATGGCGGCAGCAGCTGCAACCCAGCTTCATGGTGGAACGGTGCGACAGATTGAATACGCTGCGGAGATGGGTCTTGAACACCACCTCGGGCTGACCTGTGACCCGGTGAACGGCCTGGTGCAGATCCCCTGTATAGAGCGCAATGCCCATGCCGCCAGTAGAGCTTTGAGCTGTTGTCATTTTGCTCTGCTTTCAGGCGGCGATCACAAAATCACCTTTGACGAGATTACTGTCGTAATGAAGGAAACCGGCCAGGCGCTGCCGTCGCTATACCGGGAAACCGCCGGCGGTGGTATTGCCCAGGCCTACCGCCAGCGACAGCAAGACTAATATTAAGCGAAAGCAGGACCGACCCTGCAAGGAGGTACAATCATGCGCAATCTGAGGCCCCTGATAACCTTGATGTTGCTCGCCATTCTAAGTCTGCCGGCTACCGGCTGCATGCCCTCTGTGGGACGACCTTTCCCTGTGAAACAGGTTCGTCAGATTGAAATAGGTACAACCAGCCAGATCGAGATCCGACAGATGTTTGGTAACCCCTGGCGTACCGGAATTGAGGATGGTTTCAGGACCTGGACATACGGCGAGTACAGTGTGAAGAAGACACGTGATCTGATCATCCGCTTCGATGATCAGAATGTGGTTAAGTCTTACAGCTTCAGTTCTTCTTATCCTGAGGATGAGAATCTCTAGCACTTTTGACTTTTATGACAATTGAAACGACAGCCCTCACCACCTATCTTGTCGCTATCACCCTGCTGACCCTCACGCCGGGTGTCGACACCATGCTGGTCATCCGCAACACCGCCCGCGGCGGCTGGCGCGACGGCGCCATAAGTAGCCTCGGCATCTGCTCCGGTCTCTTTCTGCATGCGACTATTTCTGCCGTGGGAATTTCCATGATCCTGCTGCAGGCCGCATGGGCTTTCAGTGCCCTGAAACTGGCCGGAGCCGGCTACTTGGTCTGGCTGGGAGTCTGCAGCTGGCGTAAGGTTATCAGGCGGGAGACCTTTGAGATAGCAAACGGGGAGAGCAGGGCGGCAGATGAATTTTTCATCAGGCGGTCTCTGCGGGAAGGCTTCTTTTCAAATGTACTCAATCCCAAGACAGCGATCTTCTACATGGCGTTTCTGCCACAGTTCATCAACCCGGCACATTCAGCACTCTGGCAATCACTCTTTCTCGCCGGGCTGCACTTCATTATCGCCATGATCTGGCAATGCCTGCTCGCCTTAATGGTCAAGCAACTCAAGATCTGGTTGCAACGTCCTAGGGTTAGTCAGGTATTTGATGGTGTCACCGGTACGGTTATGATTGCGCTTGGTTTGCGTGTGGCCACAGAGAGTTGACATGACTCAGATCTGAATCAAGACACAGGGAAACACCCCCCCACCCCTACAGCATAACTAACCGGCTCCAGTTCAAAAGCCTGCGCCCAGTCTCCAGTATCACAAACATTCCCTTCGACCAGCATCGTCAACTGATCATTGGTGATCGGAAAGTGTTCACAGCCCTGCATCATCTTGATCATCGGCTTGATCATGAAAAGTGGCTGGTGAGCCTTGGTCACCTTCTCCTTACCCATGGCCCGTGCGGTCAAATCGAGGATTTCATCGTAGCTGTAACTGGCACCACCACCAAGGTGGTAGATACGATCTACCGTTTCCGGCATCTCCAGTGCCTTGACGAAACTTGCAGAAATCTGTTCCACGGCCACCGGCTGCATGCGATATTGACCGTCTCCAATTACCGGTACTATCGGTATCCTGCGAATCAACTCAGAAAGCATTTTGACGAATTCGCTGCCCGGTCCGAAGATAATCGAAGGCCGAAAGATCGTCCAATCCAGAGAGGACTCGCAGACCAGTTTTTCTGCTAGCCACTTGGTGCAATGATACGCAGTACTGCTTCGCTCACGCGTACCGTTTGAGCTCATATGCAGGAAGCGTCGTACCCCCTGTTCTTCTGCCGCTTCCAGCATGTTTTCGGTACCCATGACGTGTATCTTCTTGAAAGTCACACCGCGACCGGGAAACTCGCGTATGATACCAACCAGGTGAATCACTGCATCACAACCATCCAGAGCACCGACAAGACTGGTGGCATCAGTGACATCACCAGGATGAACCTCGACATTCTCCGCAGCCGTCAGCTTGTCCTCCGAGCCTTCACGGACCAAAGCCCGCACAACATGCCCGGTCGCCACTAACTGTCGCAACACCTCGCTTCCTACAAAGCCTGTTCCACCTGTCAAAAAAACCTTCATCACTATTAAATCCCTTGTCTCATCTTTACCATGAACCACGAACCACGAACCGATACAACTATACCAGTATTAAGCTGATGTGAAAATCATGGACGGCTCGTAAATCTAATAAAATGAGATATACTTCATAAAGCCACACTAATTATGTGGGTTTATGGTCAAGGATAACCCCGCAGGAAAAGAGTCAGACCAAAAAAATAAATTCTGGCTGTTTTCACTTGACAAAACAACGTTCTAACCCTTATCAAGGATGTCATGAAATTTTCCAAACAAACCTCACCGATCAATCCTAATATGTTGAATTTACTATGTTCTCGCTTTTAATTAAAAATCAACATCAATCTTAAGGAGGTCGCTCAATGAAAACTGACCTGGATGTCGTCTCCCCTCAGATTCCCGAGGAGATCCTTCAGCGCGTAGAGGCCAAAGGGATCAATCGTCGCGACTTTATCAAGTTCTGTACGGCCACGACGGCGGCCCTGGCGCTACCGGTGAGTTTCATCCCCACAGTGGCCCAGGCGATCGAGGACAAGCGGCCACCGGTAATCTGGGCAGAATACCAGAGCTGCTCCGGCGACTCAGAGGCCTTCCTGCGCGGCAACCAGCCAACTGCCGGCGAGCTCATACTCGATCTGTTGTCGATCGAATATGCCGAGGTGCTTATGGCCGCCGCTGGCCACCAGGCCGAGGAAGCCAAACATCAGGCGATGGAAAAATATAAAGGTCAATACATTCTGATCGTTGAGGGTTCGATCCCTACCGGTGCTGATGGTGGTTACTGTACAATCGGTGGTCACAGTGCCATGGATGATTGCAAAAAACTGGTGCAGAATGCTGCCGCCACCATCTGCGTTGGCTCCTGTTCCTCTTTTGGCGGCATTCCAGCCGCTGCGCCGAATCCGTCCAGCGCCGTTTCGGTTAGCAGCCTTGTCCCGGGAGCAGCAATCGTCAATCTGCCTGGTTGTCCGGTCAACGCCGACAACCTGACGGCAACAATCGTGCACTTTTTAACTTTTGGCAAACTTCCGGCAGTTGATCGTCTCGGCCGACCGAAGTTCGCTTACGGTAAACGCATTCATGACAACTGCGAGCGGCGCAGTCATTTCGACGCCGGCCAGTACGCCGAAGCTTTCGGTGATGAAGCCCATCGTCAAGGGCACTGCCTCTACAAGCTCGGCTGTAAAGGTCCGGAAACTTTCCATAACTGCCCCA
>JAUWTX010000118.1 GCA_030614505.1 Desulfuromonadales bacterium | reverse complement strand
GTTGCCTTGTCCATGATTTCCAGGGTCGCAGGAATAATTTTGGCAGCGATGATATTGGCTACAGCTTCTCCGGCGGTACGGATATCTTTGAAGTAGGCGAGCAAGGTGCGTTTGGCCTGTGGGGGAGGGATCAGTTTGAAGGTCGCTTCGGTGATAATGCCAAGAGTTCCTTCGCTACCGACCAAAAGGTCTTTAAGAGCATAACCGGCCACATCCTTGACGCTTTTCCCCCCGGTGGTGAACGAAAGGCCATCCCCGAGCACGCCGGTGAGTGCCATTACGTAATCCCGGGTGACACCGTACTTGAGGCCGCGTAGACCACCGGCGTCCTCGGCAATGTTGCCACCCAGGGTAGAGATTGTCTGAGAGCCAGGATCTGGCGGATAGAAAAGACCTTTGGCTGAAACAGCATTGAAAAAATCAAGGGTGATCACTCCGGACTGAGCCGTGGCGGTCAGGTTCTCTTCGTCGATTTCCAGGATGCGGTTCAGTCTGGTCAAACAGAGGACCATACCGCCGTGGGCAGCGATACTGCCACCAGAAAGGCCCGTACCCGATCCGCGTGGCACGATTGGCAGACCTTCTTCGCAAGCGAACTTCACCAGATCGACAACTTGCTCGGCCTTGGTCGGGAAAACGACTACATCAGGTAAGGCATGGATCTCTGGTGTGGCATCGTAGCCGAAGGTGATGAGATCTTCTTTTTCGTGCAGGACATGTTGCTGGCCCAGCAGTTCGACCAGTTTGTCGATGGCGGCTTTTGTCATTTTTAATTCCTTATGCTTGAAATTGGTATGACCAATATTTTTAAGCTAGCGGACAAGGGGGCTCATGTCAAGGCAATTGGCTTGGGTGGGTTGCGTCCCCGCCATAACATTGGGCGTTGGCGGGCCTTTGGCGGAATTCTCTGGATAAAATCAAAAGCTAGAATCAAGACCGACGGTTTTAAGGTTTTTTTAAGGCTTATGCTTATTACAGAAAAATCAAAGCCAACATCTGTTGTTAGTGTTAATTCAGAACGAACTCCCCAAGACAGGGTTATAATCTAACATTGACAGAATGTATCAGCTTACTATAGGATGCCATAAAATTGGTAAGACCAATTACGAGGGTCTGCTGGCCCATCAATGAATAATCTCAATGAGCTGGCTGCGAGGAGAACAAGATGCCCAACCAACTGGTAGCACAATTTACCCTTGCCGCTGAAAATGTCGGCGCCGAAGTTCATGCGATTGCTGATCAGCAGGAACTGACAGCCTACCTTGGCAAGCGTATTGATGGTCCCTTATTGCTTGCTCCCTGTCCCAGTCTTGAGAGATTAGATCTCCCGCAGGTTATGGAGCAGGCAGGGCTCAATGTGGTCATTGATAATTTCCGTGAGCAGGGCGCAGTTGCCGTAGCAGGATTGACCGGTGCCAACTTTGGTATCGCTGCAACGGGTACTGTGGTTCTGGAAAGTACCGCAGAGGCCGTTCGGATTGCGACAACCCTCCCGGAGAAACATTTTGTGCTGCTTGATCCGCAAAAAATCCTTGAGACTGCCGACCAGGCAGTCCCTTTGCTTCACAAATTCCACCAGCAATTGCCGCAGGCCTATCTGGCCTATATCAGCGGCCCAAGTCGCACCGCTGATATCGAAAGGGTTTTGACGATCGGTGTTCATGGCCCCAGTGAACTTCATATTCTTCTGATGGAAGGGTTGTCTGACGATCCGATGGAAAGATAGGGCCGGGACGCGGAACGCGGTACGAGGTACGCGAAAACCATTTACCTTTAACTTTTCACCTGACTTTAACGGTTATCACTATGAATAAACAGGAACGCAGTCGTCATTATCAGGATCGAGTTCGCAAGTCGTTGCAGAAACCACATCTGCAGGATACCCTGCATCGTTTTGCTGATGCCTATGTCGCTGCTCGTGAGGCAGCTTTTGCCGGCCATGATTTCGAGGCCCTGCGTGTTGCCATTGGTGAAATGAAGGACCAGGTGCGAGATAATCTGTCTCGCTACCAGGCAGAGTTTGTTGCCAATGCCGAGGCGGCAGGGGCGACGGTTTTTCTGGCCCAAAATGCTTCTGAAGCCAATGCCTATATTTGTAATCTTGCCAAAGAACGTGGTGTAAAAAAAGTCGTCAAAAGCAAGAGTATGGCGAGTGAAGAGACCCATCTGAATCGGGCGTTGAACGAGGCGGATATCGAAACGTTGGAAACTGATCTTGGTGAATGGATTCTGCAGCTGTCCGGTGAGAGACCAAGTCACATGGTGATGCCGGCGATTCATATGCTTAAGGAGGAAGTCGCCGAGCTCTTCAGTGAAGTCACCGGCAAAGAAGAACCGGCCGAAATCCCTCACCTGGTTCGTCTTGCCCGCAAGCAGTTGCGCCAGGCCTATCTTGACGCCGACATGGGGATTACCGGGGCCAACGTCGCGATTGCAGAAACCGGTGGCATCGCCCTGGTCACTAACGAAGGCAATGCGCGCCTGACGACAACCCTGCCAAAAATCCATGTGGCCCTGGTCGGGCTGGAAAAGCTGGTGCCGACTATCGAAGACGCCAACCGGATTATCAACGTGCTGCCGAAGAATGCCACGGGTCAGCTGATCACCTCCTATATCACCTGGATTCGCGGTGCCGTGCCATGCGCTGATGAGAGCAAGGAACTGCACATTGTCCTGCTTGACAACGGCCGTACCGCCCTGGCTGAATCACCGCACTGTCGGGATGCCTTGCGCTGCATCAAGTGTGGTGCCTGTGCCAACGTCTGCCCGGTTTATCAGACGGTTGGTGGTCATGTCTTTGGTCATGTTTACATCAGTGCTATCGGTGTCATTCTCACCGCTTTTTTCCACGGTCTGGACAATGCCGCAGAGCTGGTGCGTGCTTGTATTGGCTGCCGTTCCTGTGTCGCAATCTGTCCGAGTAATATTGATCTCGAGAGTATCATTCTCCACCTGCGTGAGGTGATCGGTGAGGAGGAAGGCGTCGGCGCAGGCAAGTCGCTGGTATTTAAGCAGGTGATGCGCAACCGCAAGCTTTTTCACGGCATGCTGCGTGCGGCCAGTCTGCTGCAGAAACCGCTCACGCGTGGTGAGCGCACCATTCGCCATCTGCCGCTATTTTTCTCCGGACTTACCGACTGGCGGACGCTGCCGGCAATTGCCGATAAGCCGCTGCGTGACCTGTGGGTCAATATCCCGCAAAAGATTGACAAACCGCGGTATCGGGTGGCCTTCTTTGCCGGCTGCCTGAACGATTTTGTCTATCCGGAAATGGGGTTGGATCTGGTCAAGGTGCTCAATCATCTCAATGTTGAAGTGACATTTCCAATGGAGCAGAGTTGCTGCGGTGTGCCGGCTCTCTATTCAGGTGACAGGGGAACTGCTGTGGCCATGGCCGAGCAGAATCTGGATGCCCTGTTGCAAGATAATCCCGATTACGTAATCACCTCATGCCCGACCTGTACCATGGCGTTGCAGCGCGACTTTACGGACCTGCTCAAAGACAATCCGGTCTGGGCAGAGAAGGCTCAGCGACTGGCAGCGATTACCCTCGATGTCTCCCGTTTTATCGTCGATAAACTGGATGGAAAAGCGTTGTTTGCTGACGCATCAGGCGGGGAGAAGGTCACCTATCATGACTCCTGCCACCTGAAACGCGGTGCCGGGGTCTGGGAACAGCCACGGCAACTCTTGTCCGATTCCGGTCATGAATTGACCGAAATGGCTCACAGTGATCGCTGCTGTGGTTTCGGTGGTTCCTACTCTTTCACCAGTCATCCAGATATCGCCAGGGAGATTCTCGGCGACAAGATTCAGGACATCAATGCCAGTGGGGCGAGTTGTGTTGCTATGGACTGTCCGGGGTGTTTGATGCAGATCCGTGGTGGTCTGGAAAAGCAGGAGATCGCAGTGCGGGCAAAGCACACGATAGAGCTGTTGGCAGAAACCCTGTCATAGAAGAAGGCCTTATTTGCCTAGCGCCTCAATAACTTCTTCCAGAAGCGCCTTTACATGGATCGATGCTTCTATGGCAACCGGGCTTGAGATCATATCCATGATTCGCGCCGGATCCTTGATCATAACCCTGCAGCCACCAGACTGAAGTTCGTAGACCACAATGTTACATGGCATTAACAGGCCGATGTTAGGGTCGGCCCTGAAGAGTTGTTGTGCAAATTCCCGGTTACATGCACCGAAGATGACGTAGCGGCCGAAAGGGCAGTCACTGTTGTTTCCTATTATATCGTGCAGTTTGAGCTCCGTATGGATCTGGAAGCCTCTCTCGGCAAGTAACTGCTGTACTTTTTCGATAGTCCCTTCAAAGCTGAAGTCAACGCTACAGCCGAAGCCATAATTACAGTTAACTGACATGATGATCCCTCCGTGCACTTGTATTGGCCAATGGGATTAAAACCCTTTTGCTTGATGGATTAAAACCTGGGTCCATTATTGCTCAATTCCTGCCGGTTGACCAGTCAAATCCGTTGCTTGGAGTGCTTTGCCACCTGGTTTTGTTTTCTCTTCTTGGACGCGAGCTCCGACTATGGCACAATCAACATTAACGATTGTCCCTCGTCAGGAATCACAAATGTCCAGTCTGCATGATAATCTCAGCCGCGCCATTGTCGCATTGCCTGCCGCTGCTTTACGGCGCATGCTCAAACTTGTACGCCTCCTCGACCGATTGAGTCATCATCCCGAATATCGCTCTCAGGTTTACACGCAAGTACCGGACATCGCCCGTTATGATCCGGGGCACGATGCCGTTATGATGTGCTACGATTTTCATCTTGCCGGGGATATTCCGCGGTTGATCGAAGTCAACACCAATGCCGGGGGTGGTTTGCTTGCCTACCTGGCGCATGACCCTTCATTGCCAATAACCCCTGAGTCACTTAAGGCGAATTTTAAAAAGCGTCTTCTGCAGACCTTTGCCGAAGAAATTTACCAGTTTTCCGGTGGCAGCAAAGCCAGGCCGGAGCGAATCGTGATTATCGATGAGGAGCCGACACAGCAGTTCCTCTACCCCGAGATGTGTGCCTTCGCCGATCTTTTTAATGCCTGGGGTGTGCCTGGGTCCGAAGGGGTTCCTTCTGAGATTGCTGACCCACAGCAACTGGACGCCTCCGTTGATGGCGTTTGGCTTGATGGCCAACCTGTCGACCTGGTTTACAATCGGCACTGTGATTTTTACCTGGAGAGTGAAAGTATGGCTGGCTTGCGAGCGGCGTACCTGGCCGGTAAGGTTTGCCTGTCCCCCAATCCACATGCTTATGGACTGCTCGCCGACAAAAGACGACTGGTGCTCTGGTCGGATCCGGTAAAAAGAGCAGTGTTCTCACTGTCGTCTGCCGAACAGACCCTCCTCGATGAAACACTTCCAGCATGCGCTCTCCTCGCCGATCTCGATCTTCAACAAGTTTGGGCGGCGCGGAAGCAGCGTGTGTTCAAGCCGGTTGATAGTTTTGGTAGTCGAGGTGTTCTGCTCGGTGGCAAGATCAGCCGCAAACGGTTTGATCAGCTACCGGCGACGACAACCCTGGTCCAGGAGTTGGTTCCGCCTTCCTTGACCGAAGTTCCTGACACTGATCCGATGAAGACGGACCTACGTCTCTATACCTACCGTGATCGGGCGCTTGGTGTGACGGCTCGACTTTATCGCGGCCAGGTGACCAATCTGCGCACTCCTGGCGGTGGTTTTGCTCGTGTCAAGGTTGTTTGACTCACTCTCTCCTCCAGCGATCCCTGACTATTCCCCGGTCCATAGCTGTCCGCAAAAAGAAAAAAGTTGACCTCATGTCTCAGCAGGATTAAAGTCTCCTCACTAGAATATTCAAACATGGGGACTTTATGCTGCTTGATCTAGATTGCCAGCAAGGATTCCGGCCAAAGCTGATGTTGTCGCTTGTGGTTTTCGGCGTGCTCGGCCTGTTGCTCGGTGGCTATACCCTCGGTTCTGGTTATCTGTCCGTTTCAGGTTACGGTGATTGGGGGATCCCTGGGCAGGAATTGGTGATCTGGTTCTGCCTCCTCGGCATGGTGATCATGGTCATCTCTCTGTTCGGGTTATTCCTTAGTAAGATCAGATGTTCCTCAATGGCAGTTTTTATTGGCTCAGGGTTGATGGTGGTACTGAGTCTGATTTCTCTCAAGTCAGCAGATGGAATTCGTTTGCAGGGCTTTGAGAGGTTATCACAAGAAGCAGCACCTCTGGTTGCCGCGATTCTTGCTTATGACAAGGAGTTCGGGCACCCTCCGAAAAGCCTGGATGTGTTGCAGGTGAATTTCCCCTCAGGGCATACCATCAAGGGTGGTGAACTGCCGGCTTTTGAGTATTACCCAGGCGCTATTGCGACTGATCGTTATCATGGCAACCCCTGGGTTCTGAAGTTGGAAACGCCGACGGGTCCACTACGCTGGGACCAATTCCTCTATTATCCAAAGCAGAATTATCCATCTCTTGGACACGGTGGCTGGTTTGAAAAGGTGGGGGAGTGGGCGTACGTTCACGAGTAAGCGCATGGCGCTTCCTCATGAACGTGAGGCGCGTGGCGCGTTGCGGGTAGCGCGTTAAACAATCAAAAATGGGGCAGAATAAATTGGTGCCCCTGTTTCTTTTGTTTGATGTTTTTTACCGCCCCGCGCTAACCGCCAAGCTAATTAAACAACCGTTT
>JAUWTX010000122.1 GCA_030614505.1 Desulfuromonadales bacterium | reverse complement strand
CTGCTTTACGACTTCTGTTTTCGCCTGCTCCTGTGTCGCAGGTGTTTCCTCCTGCGAGCAACCCAGAGTCAAACAGAAAAATATTCCTGTTAGAATGATTGCAACCAATTTGTACATACTTTTCTCCTGGTTAGTGATGGCTAATGTCTCGGTATAATAGAGATTACAAGGTAACCGGTCAAGCCTCATCGTCGGGACACTAATATCCGGTAATAATAGTGTAATTAAGGGCTGGTGCATAATTGCACTGACCTGATATGATTGCCAAAGACGATTCGAAAAGACTAAATTATTTCAAGCAAAGGTTACGACTATGAAAAGAATGACGCTGATTATCCTCTCTGCTGTTGTTGTCCTGTCTCTGAGCGCATGTCTTTCCCCACGTGGGGAGACACCTGAACACAAGCGTGAAGCGATCCAGCGCATGCACGATGAAACTCTGGCCCAGCTCTACAGGCAACGACCCACGGCTGAAGATGTTATCAGCAAGGCAGCCGGTTACGCAGTTTTCAGCAACGTCAACGCCCTGTATTTTATCGTGGGTGGCGGGGGTGGTTATGGAGTTGCCGTTAACCAGCCCCAAGGGCAGAAAACATATATGAAAATGGCCCAGCTTGACCTTGGACTGGGATTGGGTGTGCAGGATATCCGGGTTGTGTTTGTTTTTCACAGCGCACGGGCATTGGATAGTTTTATCAACAGCGGTTGGGAATTCGGTGGCCAGGCTGATGTGGCTGCCAAGGCTAGAGACAAGGGTGCGGCTGCTACGGGTGAGATTTCTATCGATGCTGAAACAAGTATGTACACTATGTCGGAGTCAGGACTGATGGCCAAGGTTAATCTGGCCGGGACCAAGTACTGGAAGGATAACAGCTTGAATTACTGACGCTGAATGCAAATTAGTTCGATAGGCGAATGATAACTCTTCAATTGATTCCAGGTGTCTAGAGAAGGCCGGCAGTCTTGCCGGCCTTCTTTTGTTTAAGCGTTGTGTGTTTGTTTAAACGTTGTGTGTTTGATGTCAGGTGCCTTTTATCCAGGAGATCTCCAACTGGAAAGGTCCTTTCTGATTATCAGCGATAAACAAACCGAAACTTTCGATTCTGGTTGTGTCCATGGGGGCGACAGTCGAAAGTTTTACACCATGGTGGGTTGCAGTGAAATCCTCGAACGGTAAAGATATCTCCTGCCATGTGTTCTGGTCCGTTGTGAAAGCAGCCTGGTAGCTGATGCCGTCAAAAAAGAGATCTGTCCGCAAACTGAGTTTGTAGGTTTTGCCGTCACCGCGCAGACGAAGTTTGATGCCTGAATATTGCCCCAGATTGTAATTGGCAGAGTCGGAGCGGATCGAGGCAAAGCCACCGTTATTTTCAAGAGAGACTCTACCTGAAAAACGTAATCCGATGTTGTCGATATGTTCCGGATGACTCTGCGAACACCCTCCCATGATACGGTCGTCGATGGCTTCCCAATCGCAGGTAGTTTGTGTGTTGGTAAAATCCAGAATCATATTTTCTGATGAATTGCTCATGACCACTCTCCGGGCCCAAAATGAGGTTGAAGCTCTGTTAACTTATATATGTGCTCAGGCAAGGCTTCTACCGCGACTTGAGGGTGTATGTCAATACCTGTACGTGAACTCTTGTCGGACTCCTAGATTGTAGCTTCCTCTGGTAGAGAAGTCCCCTGCCATGATAGATTGAACCTCGTCGTGCTCATCCGGGATTTCAGGGCGAACACGATCAACACTTCCTGGAGCCATTGTTTCATATCATGCAACTGTTGAGATCTCTTCTTCTGCTGGTAATTCCCGGCACGCTCTTTTCAGCAGCACTCTATCTGCATCTCAAGGTGGACATGCCACCTGCCTGGCAGCCCCTGTTACCTCTGTTCCCATACCTGGCTGTTTTTGCAGGATTGTCCCTCGGCTGGAGATTCAATCGAACCCGGGTCATTTGGGCTGTCATCTTGCTGGTCATTGTCGAGCGAGGATTAACTCAGACAACACCCTTTGGTCGTGAGTATCTACTGCAAGTAGCTCCGCTGCTTGTGCCATTGAATCTGGGACTCTACAGCTGGTGGGCAGAACGTGGCCTTTTTACTCTACATGGCTTGCTGCGCCTAGTGGTTTTGCTGGTTCAACTCGGTGGCGTTGTCTGGCTGTATTTTACCAGGGCCGGGGACGTAATAGCATGGTTGGGGCGTCCACTATTCAGCAGCCCCTTTCTTGATCAGGCTCCTTTATCACAGATCACTATGCTGACTATGGCTCTCGGTATGGTCGCTTTGCTGGTTCGTTTCTACAAAAAACCGGAGGCTTTGGAGGGTAGCTTTTGTTGGGTCCTGGTCTCAGTTGTTGCAGCTTTCTGGTGGCCGGAGCATTTTGCTTTCTGGGGTGGTGTGGCAGTATTTCTCCTGACGATAGCCATCATCGAGAGCAGCTTCAAGATGGCCTTCAATGATGAGTTGACTGGTTTACCGGCCCGTCGGGCCATGAATGAATTACTGCTCAAAGTTGGTAGACATTATACGTTTGCCATGGTCGATGTAGACCATTTTAAAAAAGTCAACGATGTCCATGGCCACGATGTTGGTGACCAGGTTTTACGCATGGTGGCCACTTGTCTGCGCCGGGTCACAGGGGGAGGGCGTGCTTATCGCTATGGTGGTGAAGAATTTGCGGTAATTTTCCCTAACAAGAATCTGGAGCGAGCACTGCCGCATCTTGAGGAATTGCGAGAAACCATAGCCCGCGCCGGTTTCATTATCCGGGGGCGTAAACGGCCCAAAAATAAACCGGAGAAAAAGGGTAAGAACAATTCCGGGAAAGCAAAGATTCAGGTTACGGTCAGTATCGGTGTGGCGACTCGTAATGACAGGAACAGTACATCAGAGCAACTGATCAAGGCAGCTGATCAGGCTCTCTATAAGGCTAAAAAGGGCGGTCGCAACCAGGTTTGTACTGTCTGAGCCTAATTGTCTGACTTGTTTAATCTTTATACAATAACGGGCACTGGGTATATCCAGTGCCCGTTTGCAGTTCAACGATTTGCAAAAATTGTCAGGAGACTTTGTCTTCCGGATAAGCAGTAATGTGATGGATTGAGAGGTCGGACCCATAAAATTCAGCTTCTTCATCGAGGCGGAAGCCGAAGACCTTGATGATCACGCTATAGACGATAAAACCGGTGCTCAGGGCATAGACTATGGCGAACAAGCTGCCGACCAGTTGTGACATGAAGCTGACACCGCCGAGACCACCGAGACCGGTGTAGCCGAAGATGCCGGTCGATATCCCACCCCAGGTGCCGATAATGCCGTGTAACGGCCAGACACCGAGAACATCATCAATCTTGAGCTTCTCCTGCTCCCACTGGAAGCCGTAAACGAAAATCAGTGCGGCGATGCCGCCAATCAAAAAAGCGGCAAAAGGGTGGACCAGGTCGGAGCCGGCACAGATGGCAATCAAACCGGCCAAGGCACCGTTGTGGGCAAAACCCGGGTCGCATTTGGTGATAACTACGGCAAAGATGACGCCGCCAACCATGGCTAGTAAGGAATTGACAGCCACTAGTCCAGAGATGCCGTTGAGGCTCTGTGCACTCATCACGTTAAAGCCAAACCAGCCAATGGCCAGTATCCAGCTGCCGAGGGCCAGAAACGGAATATTGCTGACAGGGATTGCATGGCTCTTGCCGCGGACCCATCGGCCCGTACGAGGCCCGAGCAGAAGTACAGCGGTCAGGGCGAGCCAGCCGCCCATGGAGTGGACGACAACACTACCGGCGAAATCATGGAACGGAGCGCCGAAGGTTCCGGTGAACCAATCTTGCAGACCTGAGCTGTTCTGCCCCCAGATCAATGACTCGAAGAACGGGTAGGTAAGTCCGGCAAAGATTCCACCGGCCAGAACCTGTGGCCAGAAACGGGTTCGTTCGGCAATTCCTCCGGAGATGATTGCCGGGATGCAGGCAGCAAAGCAAAGGAGAAAAAAGAATCGCACCAGCTCATAGCCCTGATTCGAACCGATAAGGTTTTCTGCTGACATAAAAAAGTGAATACCGTATGCGATCGGGTAACCAATCAGGAAGTAGACGACGGTCGAAACGGACCAGTCAGTAAGGATTTTCACCAGGGCGTTAGTCTGGCTTTTTTTACGGACGGTACCGACTTCCAGAAAGGCAAAGCCGGCATGCATGGCAAAGACCATGACGGCACCGAGCATCAGAAACAGGACGTCACCGGAACTGGTTAGAGATTGAACAGCAGAATCCATGAATGAAGATCTCCTCGTCTTTTGACTCCTTGCCGCAGACATCATTATCTGAGCAGCCATCTATACTATTCAATACTTATGCCGGAACCAATGCCATTGATTTTAGCTAGTTACAGCGTGATTTCGTTTGGTGAGCGGGGTTGTTGCCTATTTGGCGGGCAGCTGTGTCTGTAATTTAGGCAGATATGTGTTTGTCTTATTCGTTAAAGAGAGAGAAGTAATGTGTGGTCGTTGGCTGTCAGAGTGAAGATGTGATAGTTTGAAAATAACAATCCTAATGAGGTGGTTTCATGTCTGTGCAGGCAAAAAGAAATTTTGCAATCAATTTCTCACGGGGGTTTTTTGCCCCGTTTCGTAGTGTCAAAACCTTGCGTCATAACCCGCGTCTCATCCAGTACATCGTGATCCCTTTTCTGATCAACACTCTGGTCTTTTCCGGGGCGGTGTACCTCGGCCTGGACTTTTTTGGCAGTACAGTCATCGAATATATCCCCCAGGGAGAGGCCTGGTACTGGTCTGTGCTTTACTGGTTCCTTTGGGTCATTGCTGTCCTGCTGACGGCCGTGCTGGTTTTCTTTAGCTTTACAGTGGTAGGCAACCTGCTGGCATCACCATTTAATGACCTGCTGTCGGAACGCACCGAAGAGGTGTTGAACGGGGTCATCAATGATGAGTCCTTTTCTATCGGCCAGTTTTTTCGGGATGCCGGGAAGACGGTTCTGATGGAAGCAAAAAAAATGTGGGTGTTCGTCGTGGTCATGGTACTGATACTGCCTCTCAATCTACTCCCGGGGATTGGCAACGGTCTCTATACGGTTCTGGCAATCAGTCTGACTCTTTTTTTCCTCTGTTTTGAATACCTGGGTTTTGTCATGGTGCGCAAGCGCCAGTTTTTCCGTGAGCAGAAAAACTATATTTTCGCGCGAAAATTTCTTATGCTCGGGTTTTCTTTCGGTGTCATGGCGATTCTGGCCATCCCGTTTTTTCAATTGCTCTGCATTCCTCTCGCTGTTATCGGGGCAACCCGTCTCTGGTGTGAGGAAGAGGGCCTGGTCGATTATGAGCCTGCTACTGTGCAGGTGAAAAAAACTGGTTAAGAGGCATAAGAGGTTGTTGTCAATGAAAGATCTGATCATCAAGGCTGCTCGCGAGTCCGGAAAGCTTCTCATGGAAAAATTCGAGAGCGGCATCCAAGTCGAATTCAAAGGTAGATTCGACCTGGTGACTGAAGCGGACCGCCAGTCGGAAGCTCTCATTGTCAAACTGATCCGTGAGCAGTACCCTGATCACGACATTCTGGCTGAGGAAGGTGATTATGGTCAGAAGAACTCGGATTACCGCTGGGTTATCGACCCTCTCGACGGCACGACGAACTATGCCCATGGTTTTCCGTGGTTTGCCGTTTCTATTGCGCTGGAGGTTCACGGCAGGCTGGAACTTGGTGTCGTCTATAACCCGTACGTTGGGGAACTGTATTTTGCTGAACGTGGTACCGGCGCGTTCTTGAATGATCGTCGTCTGCAGGTCTCAACAATCGACAACCTGGAGCATTCGTTGCTGGCAACAGGGTTTGCTTACGATCATAGAAATTGCAAAGCGAACAACTACGATTACTTTACTCAATTCCAAAAGGCTTCCCAAGCATGTCGCCGGCCGGGAGTCGCCAGCCTCGATCTTGCCAGTGTGGCTGCCGGACGTTTTGATGGCTTCTGGGAGATGAAGCTCAAACCTTGGGACCTTGCGGCTGGGATTCTTCTGGTTGAGGAGGCCGGTGGTCTTGTGAGTGATTTCGATGGCCGCCCTATGGCTCTTACCTGTCTGGAGTGTCTGGCCAGCAATCGCTTGGTTCACACCGAAATGCAGGACATTCTGCAGCAGGGATGTCGTCCTCATGATGATCTGTCTCCCTGAGTTGATGCGCCTCAATCCGAGAAGGATTCCTTCCCGGAATCTCTGCAGTGCTATGCTCCTGCTACTCATGATTTTATTTATGCCGTCTTTGGGTGGTGCGTCGACAGATCAACAGATTCAGGAAGCAATCAACCTGCTGAAGCAGGAGGAATACGTACAGGCTATCAAGCTTCTGCACGTCCTTGAAACAAGTGTTCTCAACCCCAACCAGTTATCATCCTTGCTTGCTACTGCCTATCTTGGCAGAGGTTACCAGCTGCTTTCTTCCAGTGAGTTCTTGTCCGCCCGCGAGGCCTTTCATGAAGGTCGTCGATACAACGTGGATGATGTCCGTCTCTGGCAGGGTGAGGCGATGACCTGGTTCAAACAAGGCCGGTATGCT
>JAUWTX010000263.1 GCA_030614505.1 Desulfuromonadales bacterium | reverse complement strand
TGTGATATTTTCAGCTTATGCGACTCGCTCTTAAACACCAGATAATCATGGCACCTGCAGCGGTGCTCTGCCTGATGACCCTGCTTCTCTGCTTCCTGCAGTTTACCTACTGGGATATGTCGGTCAAACGGCAGCAGGCCAAAGATCTCAAGACGGCCTTTATAGCTCTGGCGGAAGCCGAGATGGCGGCTGAACGCATGCACGGCGTTATCCTTTATCTGACTCAGGCCCAGTCCCCTGATTCAAGAGCTCTGGAACAGATGGCGAATTTGCATCAACATCTTGCAACGGCGATCGATCGCTTGCAGGAGACTGAGCTTTTAGACCAGTCATCCATGAGACTTCTGCAACAGGGTGTCATTGATCTGAACCCTGAACAGGGTCTGCAACTGGAGCGTTTCGATTCGGACCTGGATGTTCTGCGACCCTACATCAAGGAGCAGCTCAATACTTTAAATCGTAAACGCGAAGATCTGAGCGTGCTGCATCGAGAAGATATGGATGCGCTTGTTGCAGAGACAACTTTTGTCACAATTGTTGTGCTTGGGTTTGCTATCCTGGTGGGGATTTTGCTGTCACTTACCTTCGCCCGACATATCCTCCGCCGTATTCAGGTTCTCTCTGACAGTGCTGCTCGTATCACAGATGGTGATTTTTCGCCGCCTCCGGCCCCGGAAAAGGTGCGTGACGAGCTCGATGGCCTGGCAGTTTCCATCAACCGCATGACGGACCAGTTGATTCGGGTGGTCGCTTCAGAAAAACTTCTGGAAGGCGCCGAAGAGGAGCGTCGGCGTATCGCCATGGATATTCATGACCAAACCCTTGCCGAGTTGTCGGCCGTGCGAAGAGGACTCGAGCAGTTGCAGCAGGAAGCACCCTGTGGTGAAGCGGCTGCGTCGATTGAAGCCGACCTTCAGCGGGCGATGACCAACCTGCGAGTGGTGATGGACGATCTGCATCCACAGACACTTGATATCCTCGGTCTGCCGGCGGCTATCGAATCCTTGCTGGAAAAGAGCTGTGAATCGCCAGGTTCCCCCGCATATCATTTCCTGGCCGGTGATGATTCTGCCGATCTCAAGTTGCCGCGACTGACCCAGGTGACTGTCTATCGGATCGTTGTTGAAGCCATCAACAATGTGCTACAGCATGCCCATGCCAGTCAGTTGGAGATTGGCATGACACTACGTAGCCAGGCTCTGTTTGTTGTCGTGGAAGATAATGGCCGAGGTTTCGATCATGTCCCTCAGTTGCCGACAACATCGGGAGGGAGAGGGTTGCACAATATCCAGGAGAGGGCCCGGGCGATAGGAGCTCAGGTCAGTTGGCGTAATTCGCGCTTTTCTTCGGGGACACGCTTCGAACTGGTGTTGCCGCTCAGAGAAGAGTAAGGAGAAGTTACCATGGCACCATATGCCCTGGTTATTGCCGAAGACAATCCCAAGGATTTCGAATTTCTCAAGCAGATGGTCGAGGCTTGGGAGCATGACTGTGTCATTGAACATGCTCCTGATGGGTTGATTGCTTTTGAGCTGGCCCTGGACTACGACGAGCCGCTGGTAATCAGTGATATCCAGATGCCGCAGATGAATGGTATTGATTTCGCCAAAGCTCTCTGGGAGCGTAAACCGCAAGCCCGGATTGTTTTCTGGAGCCAGTTCAAGGACGAGATGTATGTGCGGACCCTGGCCAAGATCGTGCCGCCGGAAACGGTTTACGGTTACGTGCTTAAGTCAAACCCTCGCGAAAAGATTTCGACGGCCATGTCCACGGTTCTCTTCGATGATCAATGCTGGATCGATCCGGAAGTACGCAAAGTCCAGGGGCGTACAGGTCACAGACAGACGGCGCTTTCTGACATTGAGTACGAAGCCCTGGTTGATATCTCCCTTGGCCTGACGGATAATCTTATCGCCCAACGCCGTTATCTTTCCCGCCGCGGCGTGCAAAGCCGTCTCAATTCCCTCTATGGCAAGCTGAGTCTCGACCAGGAGCAGTTCCAAAGCAACAAGGTTGGTGACGCCTTCAACCTGCGTAATCGTGCCGTAGCTGTCGCCTTGCGCCGTGGCCTGATCAATGCCTTCGAGCTTGAGCACGAAGAAAAAGATCTGCAGAGTTGGTTGAAGCGTTACAAGAGCGGGATGGGGTGAAACAAAAAACTAGCTGTAAGACTAATAAGCTATAAGATTGGAGCAGGGACAGTCCTCAAACGGAGACTGTCCCTTTTTTAGGGGCTGTTGTGCACTGCTTTGCCGTTGTAAAAGTCCCCTTGTTGTGTTAGAAAATTGGTCATACCAAATTACGAGTGGAGAAAAGGCATGACCATTGTTCTTAAGCCGATCCGGCCGAAAAAAATATCTGAAGAAATTGTTGAGCAGATCAAGGGACTGATTTCCAATGGGGATCTGAAGCCGGGGGACCGTGTGCCATCTGAGCGTGAACTTGCTTCGATGCTTGGTGTCAGCCGGCCTTCAGTTCGCGAGGCGATCATGGTATTGAGTGCCATGGGTTTTCTTGAAGCACGCCAGGGTGGCGGGACTTTTGTTCGGGCTCTGACTGAAACCAGCATTATGGATCCACTCGCCAAACTGGTCGAGAAAAAGGATCCGGAACTGTTGAGGTCGTTGGTTGAAGTACGTATGGGGCTGGAAAGCTGGTCGGCTTTCCTGGCTGCCCAGCGTGCCGATGATGATGACCTGGCCGAACTACGTCGGATTTATGCAGTCATGGAAAAACAGGCGGCTCGGGGTGGGTGGGATTCCACAGTCGATGCAGAGTTTCATTATGCGATTACTGCGGCAAGTCACAACAGCCTGCAGATGCATGTACTCGATTCCATTCATTCTATCTTTCATGCCACCATCCAGGTCGCGCTGATGGAATTCTATCAGGAGGAAGGTCATATTCAGAAACTGTTGACCCATCACCGTGAAATTATGGAGGCGATTGCCGCGCATGAGCCTGAGCTGGCTCGTCAGAAGATGATGGAACATCTGGCTTTGGTTGAAGATAAGATGGCGCAACTTCTTAATGATAAGGACAAGTAGCGAGGGACGCGGGACGAGAGAATCTAAAAAGCTGACGGGGACAGAATTGATATTCTGCCCCCGTTTAATTTTTTAGCCGTGTATTAGCTTTTGATTTTCGCGTCCCTCGTCCCTCGTCCCGCGCTACGCGTCCCGTGAAAAGCGGCTTGCCGCTTTTCAGTCCATCGCCATCCCCAGCAGTTCCGTAATGTGTACCACTTTCTGCGACATTCCGGCCTGCTTGAGCCCCCAGGCAAGTTGCAGGTGGCAACCGGGATTGGCGGTAACCAGCAGCTCAGCGCCCGTTGCCTGAATATTCTCAAGTTTGCGGTCAAGTATCTGTTCGCTCTCGCTGGTGTATTTGAGGCTGAAGGTCGCGGCACTGCCGCAGCACCAGCTTGCCTCGTTCAGCTCACGGAAGTCGATCCCGGGAATCGCCTTGATCAGGTCACGTGGTTGTTTGCTGACCCCC
>JAUWTX010000012.1 GCA_030614505.1 Desulfuromonadales bacterium | reverse complement strand
TGAGCAGCGTATGGACAATGTTCAGGGGATGGAATTCAAGAAGTTCATGTTGAATTACAACTTCCCTCCGTTCTGTGTTGGTGAAACCAGCATGCGCCTTTTCCCCGGTCGTCGCGAGATTGGCCATGGCATGCTTGCCGAGCGCAGTATTTCAAAGATCCTGCCTCTGCATGAGGACTTCCCCTACACGATCCGTATCGTCTCCGACGTCCTCGAATCGAACGGTTCGTCTTCAATGGCTTCTGTCTGTGGCGCTTCATTGTCTCTGATGGACGCCGGTGTGCCGGTCAAGGAAGCGATTTCCGGTATCGCTATGGGTTTGATCAAGGAAGGTGATGATGTTGCTATCCTTTCCGACATCCTCGGTGACGAGGACCACCTCGGTGATATGGACTTCAAGGTCACCGGTTCCGCGAATGGCATTACAGCCCTGCAAATGGATATCAAGATCTCCGGTGTCACCAGGGAGATTATGACGCAGGCTCTGGAGCAGGCCAAGGAAGGTCGTATCCATATCCTCGGTGAGATGGCCAAGGCGATTGATAAGCCTCGTGCTGATCTGTCCAAGTATGCACCACGTATTACCAGCATCAAGGTCAAGACCGACCAGGTGCGTACCGTTATCGGTGCGGGTGGCAAGAACGTCCGCGGTGTTATCGAGGCAACCGGTTGCGCCATCGATATACAGGACGACGGTACCATCCATATTGCTTCCGCTGATGGCGATGCCGCCAAACTGGCGATCAAGATGATTCGCGATCTGATTCAGGAAGCTGAAGTCGGCAAGTTGTACGAAGGCACGGTCCGCAAGATCATGGAATTCGGCGCTTTCGTCGAAATTTTCCCAGGGACCGATGGTCTTGTGCACATCTCTGAACTGGACAAGGAACGTGTTCGTACTGTAACCGACATTCTCAACGAAGGGGACAAGGTTCTGGTCAAGTGTATTGGCATCGACAGGCAGGGCAAGATCAAGCTGTCCCGCAAAGAAGCTCTCGGCGCTAAACTGCCAGAGAGCGAATAATCCCTACCTTCCATGATTCAACGTACGACGCTAGATAATGGCATTCGGGTGCTTTCTGAGAAAGTGCCCGGGTGCCATTCTGTTTCACTCGGTGTCTGGGTGAACAATGGGTCACGTCATGAATCCGCCGAACTAAACGGCATTTCCCATTTTATTGAACATATGCTCTTCAAGGGCACTGACCGACGCAGTGCGCAAGATGTGGCTCGCGAAGTTGATTCGGTCGGCGGCTTGTTAAATGCTTTCACCAGTCGTGAATATAGCTGTTATTTTGTCAAAATCCTCGCTGAAAAGCTGCCGATGGCTGTTGATCTGCTCGGCGATCTGATCTGTAACTCCAATTTCGACCTTGACGATATTGAGAAAGAGCGCCGGGTCATCCTCCAGGAAATCGCCATGATTGAGGATAGCCCGGAGGATTTGATCCACGACCAGTTTGCCAACGGTTTCTGGTCCGGCCACCCGCTTGGCATGCCGGTGATCGGCACTCGCTCAACGGTCGGTGATATCAATCGGCAGCAGATGATTGATTTCATGGGTGATCGTTATGTTGGCCATAACTTCTGTGTAGTGGCTGCTGGTAACCTCGAACATGAGGAACTCATTACACTGGTTGAGCAGGCTCTCGGTGGTGTTGTTGAGTTTGGCGTGGAACAGGAAGAGATTGTTCCAATCGTCAGGCGTCGAGTCGAGGTAGTCAATCGCGATCTGGAACAGACCCACATCTGCCTTGGTGTAGAGGGCCTGCCGCAGAATCATGCTGACCGCTATGGCACTTATCTACTCAACACGATCCTTGGCGGCAATATGAGCTCGCGGCTTTTCCAGAAGGTTCGCGAGGACCTCGGCCTGGCTTATTCCGTTTACAGTTACCATCACAATCACTCCGACAGTGGCGCGTTTATCGTCTATGCCGGCACGTCCTCTGAAGCTGCTCCACTGGTTACACGAACGATTCTCGAAGAACTGACCCGTCTGCGTTATAAAGCAGTCAGCTATGAGGAGTTGCAAAGCGCCAAGGATTATCTTAAAGGAAGTATGCTGCTCGCCATGGAGAGTATGGATAGTCGCATGACCCGACTGGCCAAGAACGAACTCTTTTTAAGGGATGTCGGTATCAGCCTCGAAGAGAGCCGTGCGATGATTGATGCCGTCACTGTTGAACTGGTGCAGTATCTCGCGGAAAGTCTATTCGTCAACGAAACTTTCAACCTGCACGTCTCCGGTCGGGTCAGTCGTTCTGATTTTCCCGATATTGATTTGCAGATAGGGTGAACCGGTTATAAGCTGTAAGCTATGATTCGAGGGGTCCATGATTCAAATCAAAGTCAAAAAACTTCATCCTCAGGCGGTCATCCCCGGTTACATGACAGAACATGCTGCCGGGATGGATCTCTGTACCGTGATAGATTCACCTGTTGTGCTTGCGCCCGGGGAAAGGACTCTCTTGCCGACCGGTTTGGCTATGGAGATTCCTCCCGGTTACGAAGGGCAGGTGCGGCCTCGTTCTGGCCTGGCATTGAAAAAGGGTATTGCCCTGGTCAATTCTCCAGGAACGATCGATGCTGACTATCGTGGCGAGATTGGCATTATTATTATTAATCATGGCAGCGAAAACGTTGAATTCCTGCCCGGGGATCGCATTGCCCAGCTGATTATCGCCCCAGTGACCCAGGCGACCCTTGTCGAGACAAATGATTTGAACGATTCGGTGCGTAGTTCTGGCGGCTTCGGTCATACCGGTGTCAACAAGTCATGATGCATTCTGGCTCTCCACAGGAATTGATCGAGTTCCCTTGTCATTTCGAGTTCAAGGCGTTCGGGCCGGGCGGCGACGATAGCCGTTTTGACGATCAGGTGCTGGCAGCCATCTCGACAGTCGTTCTGGCCTCACGCCAGGCGACGCGGACACGTGCCAGTTCCGGAGGTAAATATCAGTGTGTTAGTGTGCTGGTCACACTGCAAAATCGCGACCAACTTGAAGCGGTCTATGCCGCACTTCGTCAAATCGACGACTTGAAATATTTGCTATAAAAAAGCTGTTAGGCAGTGATCACTGATCTAAAAGGGAGAGAGACATGTTGCTGCAGATCAACCAGGAAAATCCTCAGGAGCGACTTATAAACCAGGTTGTAGGAAAGTTGAAGCAGGGTGGGTTGATCGCTTATCCTACTGATACGACTTATGGTATCGGCTGTAATATTTTCAACCGCCGCGGTGTTAAAAATATCTATCAAATCAAGCAACGTGATGCCCGCAAGCCTTTTTCCTTTATCTGTGCCGATCTCTCCGATGTAGCCAATTACGCCCAGGTAAGTAACTTTGCTTTCAAGATCATGAAGCGTCACCTTCCGGGGCCTTACACCTTTGTCCTTGATGCAACACGTGTCGTTCCGACCAATATGATAACTCGCCAGAAAACAGTCGGCATCCGAATCCCCGATGATGAGATTGCCTTGGCGATCGTGCGACAATTGGGCCACCCCCTGGTCACAACCAGCGCCAACCTGACTGGCGAGTCGCCATTGCACGATCCTGCAGAAATCGAAGCAACCATGGGGCGTATGCTCGACCTGGTTATTGATGGCGGTATTCGTTATGGCGACCCCTCTACCATAATCAGCCTGATAGACGATCGTATTGAAATCCTTCGTGAAGGCTGCGGTGATATCTCCTGGATTGATCAACTATGATAATGGCGTCGCAAAAAATCCGTCTTACTGCGTTGAAGTGCTTTTTCAGAATCTCGACATACTTGATGTATACCTTCACCTCTGAAAAATTACCACACCTTGTAAGACGAAAATTTTGCTTAGCCATTCCAGGACAACAATTTCGTTTCTTAAATATGAACCGTTCCTTTATTCCCTTGATTGTTGGAAGCCTGTTTTTGTCAGTATTTATGGTCGCTCCCTCTTCAGCCCAGGAGGTGCCTTTCGGTGGTATCGGCTTGCAGGTTGTGCCGACTATCAATGGTGAACTGGTGGTGCTGAACGTTCTGGAGAGTTCTCCTGCTGCGGACAAGGAGCTGCTTCCGGGTGACCTGATCTTTCAGGTTGATGATTTTCCACTGCAGGGCAGTGACTTTGGCAAAGTTGTTTCCGAACATCTCTGGGGTCCGGTCGGCAGCTCTGTTCTGCTCTTCTATCGCCGGCCCGGAGTGGCCGGGACGAGTCGGGTGGTGCTGCAGCGCACAACAATTGATCCACGTCTGACTGTAACGCCCACAGTGCAAAATGGTGCTTCGAGCAGTGAAGGAGGCAACTGAGCATGCAAAAAGAGATCACCGTCGTTCTTTACGGTTACCGCCTCACCAACTGCGAATGGTCTCCCACTGCCAATATAGATACCCTTGGTGAGTTCATTGACCGTCTACATAGTGACCTTAATCCTCTTGGTATTACAGTATCTTATACCGAAGAACCTGAGAATGTGCTTGAGGTCAATGGCTACGCTGATCTGCTCAATATAATTCGACTGCGTTCACCCAAAGATCATATCGGTAACCTCTGCCTGGGTCATGTCATCGGCCAGAGTGAGAACTGCGATTTTTTAGAGGATATCCGTCGCGGAGTTTCACGTGTCGCGTTTGCTCCAGAGATGATCGAGCCGGAAGGAAGCAATAAAGTGGTTTGTCATAATTGTGGGTGTGGGTGTTAGAAACCCGGGACGAGTTGCGCGGAACGCGGGACGAGAAATTCAAAATCTATAACAAAGGGGACAGAAATAATTCTGTCCCCTTTGTGTTTAGGATTGGCTTGTCGCGTCCCTCGTTCCGCGTCCCTAGTTTTTTTGAAACTTCCTCACATATCCAACCAGCGCATTCATCTCCTGGGAGTCCGGAGAGATGATCTTGGCGCCGAGTGCGTCACGCAGGCAGGCATTGACGATGTCCTTGAGTTCCGTGTCATTGAAGTCACCGACCATGTTCAGACCCTTGCCTTGAGGATGACAGGTGTTGCAGCTGCGGCCTTTGGTACCAAGTTCGGCAGATTCGAAAAGAGTCTTACCCAAGCTTAAAGATGGGGTTTCAATGGCGTATGCGAGGAGTCCAGACATGAGTAGTATGTTGATAACAACAATTAATTTATTCATGGTGATATCCCGGAAACTGTGTAAAATGGACGAGTTGCGTCCTTATTGATAGATTACCTTTGAATTTTGTTAAAGACAAGCTTCTTGTTTAGATTCAGTGCAACCTTGTTTCGTTGTAGCACAAGGGGTAAACGAAAGAACGCGAAGAAAACTTGCGTTCAAATATCAGTTTGCTTTTGGAGGTTTCAGCATGAAAATTAAACTTGGCATTAGTCTTGTCCTTGCTGTTCTGGCTTTCATTTTCATTTCTCAGAACATCGAAACTGTCAGGGTTGTTTTCCTGTCCTGGTCAATAGAGACGTCAATTGCGCTGCTGGTTTTCATTATTCTGGGAGTCGGCATCATCATCGGTTGGTCTTTAAACAGTTATCTGCGTTTTGTGCGTAACCGCAAGCGAGCTAAGGGGCAGGAAAACATGCAAAAAAACGAGGCCGCTGTGTCAGAGTCTATCGACGTTGCTACGCCAGGAGATAAAGAAGCACATGAGTGACAAAATCAATCCAATATATCAGATCGTTAAAGAAGCTATCGACAAAGGGGTCGCGCTTGAGGCAAAGGACATTCGTGAGCTGCGTGCCGAGAGCCAAAAGGCAGTATCTCTCTTCAAGAGCGTTTTCTGGGTCGGGATTGTCATCTTCAACGTGGTGCTTTGGGTACCGCTACCTTTTGAGCTCAACAAGACAATTCTCTACCTGGTCGCTTTTCTCGCTTTGGTGATCGCCCTTGTTGTGCCGCTTTTCGGTATGAGGAAGCACTCGGTGAGCCTTGAATTGCTCAAGGTGAACAATGAGGTGCTGAAAAAGAAAACCGCCAGTGTGGCGGGCAGGGTATATATCGACCAGGTGAAGAAACAGGAGAGACCGTTTGTGAATGTTGAGTTTGAGCTTTTGGCCGGGAGCAAGTGGGCAGCAAATTCTGATGAATCAGATGCTTAAAAGATTGACATGATGATTCCATGAAATAGACCATTCAGTTTACTGAGTTCTTAGCCATCCTCTTCTTGAGTCCTTATCTTTTTTTTGAATTAACGAGATTGAGTTAATGTTTTTTTGCGATATTATTTAAGTCTATGTTAATCTCTTGAATGAAGACTGAATTAATCGTTAATTTAAAAGGCTTGCCACGATTAGCTATTTGAATTTTTATTGACTACTCTAACCATGCCCCTTTGTTTCACACTAATCACTTTCACACTAAGGAGAAAAAAATTGAAAAAGTTCCTGATACTATTTGTCTCTGTTAGCGTTCTGGTTGCTGGTTGTGCCGCACCCCAGAACAAACAGGAGAAAGGTACCCGCTATGGTGCTGCAGGTGGAGCCGCAGTAGGTGCTCTGCTCGGACAGGCCATTGGTGGTAACACCCAGGCGACTCTCATCGGAGCTGGCCTCGGTGCTCTGGCTGGCGGTGTTATAGGCAACAAGGTCGGCAAGAGCATGGATGAACAGGAAGCCGCTATGCGTCGCGAGCTGGCCGCGGTCGAGGCAGCTAATATCCAGCGAACTGCCGATGTTCTGGCAGTTACTTTCAAGTCAGATTACCTCTTTGCCGTCGGGTCTGCCAATCTGAATGCTGGCTCTTTCAATGAGATCAGTCGGGTCAGCCGGGTTCTCAATCAATATCCAGATACCAGCATCCAGATTGCCGGTCACACAGACAGCACCGGATCCGAACAGTCTAACAAGACCCTTTCTGAAAATCGTGCTGATAATGTCAAAAATGCCCTGGTCGGCCAGGGTGTCCACCCCAACCGCATCAGCATCATCGGTTTTGGTGAATCAGCACCGATTGCTGATAACAGTACCGAAGCCGGGCGGCAGTTAAACCGGCGGGTTGTCATTACAATCACACCGCGTAGTTAATATTACCCAACCTATCCAACCACTCAAAAGGAGAGAACCACATGCGTATCAAAACCATTCTACTGACCGCTCTGTTGCTGGCTGTTCCATTCTTTGCCATGGCTGATGAGGCCCTGGACTTGAAGAAGAAAATCCTGTTTGATCAAAAGAGGCTGGTCGTGATGGAGAATATGGATTTCACTGAGGCAGAGGCCAAGGCCTTCTGGCCGGTTTATGAAAAGTATCAGGAAGAATTGTTCCAGGTCAATCAACGCGGGGCAAAGCTGGTCCTTGCTTACGCTGCGGTCTATCAGACGTTAACAGATGAACAGGCTACTAAAATCGTTGATGAGTATTATGACCTTCAGGATGAGCGTCTGGCTACTATTAAGAAAATGGCCGCTGATGTGGGTAAAGTCCTGCCTGGCAAGAAAGCCTTCCGTTATATGCAGGTTGAATCGAAGCTGACAGCAATAGCCCGGTATGAGTTGGCAAAAGAAATCCCTTTAGCGCAATAACTATTACAGTTCGGAGCTTTTATCTATGGCGTGTCGGAGCAGTGGTAAGGTATTACCATTTACTCTGACACGCCATAACTTCGAGAGAGTCTTAAGCTATAAGCTGTGGGGCTATAGGGTTTGAACCTTACAGCCTTATAGCTCTCATACAACTTTCCCTAAGGTTGCTATGGACCCACTACTGATATCAGTTGCTTTCATTCTCGGCTTCCTGGTTCGCCAGGTTGGTCTGCCACCGCTGGTTGGATTCCTGGCCGCTGGTTTTGTTCTCAATGGGCTTGGTTTCGAGGGTGGCGAGACCCTGCAGACGTTTGCCGACCTTGGCGTAACCTTGCTGTTGTTTTCCATCGGTCTTAAGCTTGATCTTAAGAGTCTGGCCAAGCCGGAGGTTTGGGCCGGGGCCTCACTGCACATGGCCATCACGGTGGCGGTCTTCAGTGTCGGAGTCTTCGGGCTCGGTATGGCCGGACTGCCTTTCTTTGTTGACCTGACTTTCCCCCTGGCAATTCTGGTCGCCTTCGCTTTGAGTTTTTCCAGTACCGTCTTTGCTGTCAAAATTCTTGAAGAAAAGGGCGAGATGGGTGCAATGCATGGGCGGGTGTACATTGGTATCCTGATTATGCAGGACATCTTCGCCGTCGTGTTCCTGACTTTCTCCCTCGGTAAATTGCCTTCGCCATGGGCGCTTCTGATCCCGGTTGCACTCTGGGGGCTGAAGCCAATCCTGTATCGCTTGATGGATCGTAGCGGCCACGGTGAATTGTTGCTTATGTTCGGTCTGTTTGCTGCGTTGGTCACCGGAGCTGGCGGTTTTGAGCTGGTCGGACTCAAGGCCGATCTCGGAGCCTTGATCCTCGGTGTACTGTTGGCTGGACATGCCAAGAGCTCAGAATTGGCCAAGACACTGATGGGTTTCAAAGAATTGCTACTGGTCGGGTTCTTCCTGACTATCGGTCTGGCGGGTGTCCCTACCATGGCTTCTGTTGGTGTGGCAGCCCTGCTGGTTGCTGTCGTTCCTTTGAAAGTCGCTCTTTTTTATATTCTGTTAACCCGTTTCAAACTACGGGCACGTTCCTCTTTGCTCAGTTCGCTGTGTCTGGCTAACTACAGTGAATTCGGCCTGATCGTTGCTGCAGTAGGGGCTTCGCAAGGCTGGTTAGAACCGGAGTGGTTGGTGATTATCGCCCTGGCGCTCTCGGCAACACTCGTCATTGCTTCACCCCTGAATACCGCGGCCGATGCTCTTTACAGAAAATATCGCGACCGACTGCGCAAATTCGAGACCGACACACGCCATCCGGACGATCAGCCGATCGACCCGGTCGGGGCGACTATTGGTGTTTTCGGCATGGGCAGGATCGGCACCATGGTCTATGACTTCATGCGAGAGAAGTATGGCAATACAGTCGTCGGTTTCGATTTTAATGCTGCAAAGGTCAAGGCACATTGTGAGGCCGGTCGGCGCGTTGTCTTCGGTGACCCGACGGATCCTGATTTCTGGCCGCGTATCAAACGACAGGGAGGGCAGGTACGCATGGCATTACTGACCATGCCAAAACATCAGGCCAACCTGGCAGCAGCTAAACATCTGGTGGAAGTTGATTTCCCTGGAATGATCGCTTCGACCGCCTTTTTTGATGATCATGTCGCGGAGTTGAAAGAAGCAGGTGTCGAAGCCGCCTTCAATTTTTATAATCAAGCCGGTCTCGGTTTCGCCGAGCATGCCTGGGAGGTTCTTGAAGGGCCGACAACTGAAGAGTCAAAATCATGAAACTCTTTGTGCCTGGCATCAAAACATTCATCCTCGGTCGCTACGGCAGCCTGTTAGTGATCCTGGTTTGTCTGATTATTTTTCAACCCTTTGTAGCCAATCCAGTTGGGAAATTTCTACTGGAGGTGCTATTCATCGCGGCACTGTTTGCCGGTCTGCGGGCTATTGAGATCAAGAGGGGGTTGTTGCGCTTTGAAGTGCTTTTGCTCATAGTCAGCCTGGTGCTTGGTTTTGCCGGGAAATTGTTGGGTCATCCTCTTTTGTTCAGTGTGGGTCTTGTCGGAGAAACCCTGTTCCTGGTTCTGGTCGCTATCACGATCCTGTTCGACCTGTTCCAGGCCAGGAAGGTGACTGGGGACGCCTTGGCCGGTGCGGTTTGTGTCTATCTGCTGATTGCCCTGATCTGGAGCTATCTGTACCTGTTGGTTGAATTCGGTTTCCCGGGGTCCTTCTCTTTCACGCAAGGGCAAGCACGCATGCAATTGTGGCTCTCAAAGGAGTTCTATTCTTTCTTCTATTTCAGCCTGGTGACTATGACTACGGTCGGTTACGGAGACATGGCTCCGGCTAGCACGGCAGCACGAACCTGCGCCACTCTGGAGGCTCTCGTGGGGCAGATTTATTTGACCATTCTGGTTGCGCGTCTGGTGGGGATGCATCTGGTGCATCAGCAGACTAAAGATGAGAGATGAAATGCGTTTAAACCCTAAAAAGGAGGAGGCTACATGAAAGGTCTACTGACAATCATTTTACTCGTTACATTTTTTGCAGGTCCGTTATCAGCCAAGGAATTTACAGGGACTCTTCAACAAATTCAAAAGACCGGGACAATTAAAATCGGTTACCGTCAGTCTCTACCGCCCATGTCTTTTGTGGACAAAGCCGGCACGCCAGCAGGCTACTCTATTGACCTCTGTGAGCTTATTGTAACTGAGGTAAAAAACACAATTGGTCGCGACGTAAATATAGAATATGTTCCGGTAACAGCTGAAGAACGATTCGTTGCGTTGTCTGACAACAAGATTGACCTGTTGTGTGGTGCAACGACGAAAACCCTTTCCCGTGGTGAGATTGTTGATTTCACACAGCTTACATTTGTTACTGGCGCTTCATTTATGGCTCTAAAGGGCACGAAAATCAGAAATAATTTTGCTGGTAAAAAGATTGGAGTTGTTAAGGGGACGACAACTGCTGTTGCGTTGAAAAAACTGTTTCAAGAAGCGCAGATAGAGGTTGACGTTGTCTTGTTAAAATCATCGGCAGAAGGACTTGATGCGTTGGAAAAGGGGAAAATAGATGCTTTCTCTGCTGACCAGATTGTCCTTATCGGTCTGGCCATAACATCAAGCGACCCAAAAATCTTTACTGTTCTTCCTGATCTCTTCTCATATGAGCCTTTTGCATTGGCAGTCAGGAGAAATGATGCAGATTTTCGTCTTGTTGCAGATCGTGTAATATCCGGTTTATACCGATCAGAAAAGATACTGGCAATTTATAATAAATGGCTTGGCAGCTTTTCCAGTAAAAGGACTTCAGCATTTGAGGCTCTGATACAACTTAACGCCATACCAGAGTAGTTAAGGGGTTTACAAGAATAAAGGCCGGCTGAATCTTCAGCCGGCCTTTGGTTCTTACGGATTGTACCGAGATACTTATTTACCCCAGCGATAAGTAGCCATTACTCCCAGGGTTACCTGCTTGTCATCACCCTCAATGTCGACCACCGGGCTGTCCTTGGCGTCGTTGAGGAGGGCTTTGTAGGAAAACAGCCCCATAATTCCCCAGTTTTCCCAGGGGGTGTAATTAACGACCAGATTAATCCCGGCATCCTTGATGTCGGAAGTGGCCGAGTAGTTGGGCAGACCGCTGGTACCGACATTGCCGGCGTTGACGCCAAAGTAGGTACTCATGTAGTCGTCATCAGCCCAAGTCATAAAGACTCCAGGAATGATAGCCAAGTCAGGCGTGGCCTTCCAGCGGTAGCCCAGGGTACCCTGGGCAGACCAACCGTCGTGCTCGTCGGAGACGTCGTAAAGTACTTCCATGCCGACCAGCAGGTTGTTGTAGTCAATGCCGCCGAAGAAACCGGCCTCGAAGGCGTCATCGATGTCGCGCATATCATCAACCCGATTGTTGTCGACATCATCGCGGCCCATACGATAGTTCAAAGCCGGACCGACGAAGAACTGCTTGTTGGCGAGCAGGTTGACCTTCATGTTGGTCCCCATCAGTTTGACGAACCGACCACTGTCGTACATGTGGGTGAACATGAACATTGGTACGGCTTCGGTGTCGTCAGAACCTTCGTAGTCGGGAGCCATGCCCGCGCCAAGACCGACGGTTCCTTTGGTTGCCGATGCAGTGCCCGCAAAAAGCAGAAGAGATAAGATCAGTCCCAGTATCGTCAGTTTTTTCATGTAGCCCCCTGGTGATGTGTAAGAGTTATGAGGTGGTGTTCCCGTAGGTGTCCGTAATAACTAAGTAACTATAAACAGGATGGGGTGCTTTTGCAAATGTATTGATCAATTAATTTTTCTTGAGATTCCGCTGTGTTTTACTTGGCATATAGGCGGATATCGTTAGAATGTCAGGACGATGTTTCTACTCTTACTCAGGTTGAAATTGCTCTGTGGGTTATTCTGCGCGTTGGCGGTGTCTTTGTCGACTCCGGTGTTTGCGTTGCCGGCGGTTGTTGAACTGATGATCGATGGCGTGACGGGGAAGGAGAAGCAGAATGTTGAAGCTGCACTCGGTCTACCTCCCGGAATCGTGCGTAATGGACAAGTCGATCAGCGTTGGCTGCTTCGTTTGGCCGACCAGGTTCCGAACCTGGTCGACAAAGCCCTGCAGCCTTTTGGCTATTATCGGAGTGAGACCGAGGCCGACCTGCAGGAAACGGCCGAGCTCTATCGCATCGTAGTTCAGGTCGTGCCCGGCGCTCCTGTCAGGGTGCGGCAGATGAATCTGCGTTTGACCGGAATCGGCGCCGATGAAATAGAATTAAAAAAAGAGATTCGAAGATTCCCTGTCAAGCAGGGGGATGTTCTGCGCCATGACCTCTATGATGAAGGCAGGACGGACCTGCAGCGCAAAGCGATCGACCTGGGTTACCTGCAAGCGGCGTACACAAAACGTCGTGTCGCGGTCCACCTCGGGGAGACTGTCGCTGATATAGAGTTGGAGTTGGATACCGGGGCACGCTACCGATTCGGGCCTGTCAGCTTTCAGGGCGGCCTTGATCTCTTTGATGAGGCTTTTCTGCGCAGGTTCATCTCCTTTGCCGAAGGAGATGTTTTCTCGCATCGTGAGTTGCACCGCAGCCGCATCAACTTCTATCAGGCTAACCGCTTTGACGAGGTCCTGATGATCCCGCGTATGGGCCAGGTCGAAGATCTCAGAGTGCCTATCGACATCAAGCTGACACCAGGATCGCAACAGCGGCTGCGGCCGGGGGTCGGCTACGGGACCAACACCGGGGCCCGCATTTCACTCAACTACCAGAACATCCGGGTCTTTGATCGTCCGGACGTTTACTCGTTCGATCTTCTCCTGGCCGAGAAAACCCAGTTCATGGAGAGCCGTTACACCATTCCCCAGGCGGGCAATTCGGATAACAACCTGATCGCTACTCTCGGTGTCCGTCCGGAAGACCTCAATGCTTACGAGACCCAGATCATCTATACCGAACTGGAGCGGACCTATGGACTCGGCCGTGGGAAAACCGGAGCGCTCTATCTCCGCTATTCGCGGGAGGATAGCGAGGTTGGTGTCGACGATAATGTCTCTAACTTGCTGACTCCCGGAATTCGTTATTACCAACGCTCTTACGATGACTCACTCAACCCGAAAGCCGGTTATCAGTTCCGTTTGGAACTGCGCGGCAGTTATGACGGGCCCTTGTCGGACATCACTTTCGGCCAAGTTCTGGGGGCAGGCAGCTTCATGTGGCCGCTCAGCCGTCGCTTCACAGTGCACACCCGAGTCGAGGCGGCGACTACGTTCAAAGATGATGATTTCAGCGAGATTCCAGCCTCCCTGCGTTTTTTCGCTGGCGGTGACAGCAGTGTGCGTGGATATGCCTACAAGTCGCGTGGGCCGCGAGATGAGAACAATGACGTGATTGGGGGAGAGTCTCTGCTGGTCGGCAGTATCGAGGGTGAGTATGCCCTGAACGATGATTGGGGTCTGGCAGTATTCTACGACATCGGTAGCGCCTTCACCCATTCTGACGATATCACGTTCATCCGTGGCGCCGGTATCGGTATCCGTCGCTACACACCGATCGGACCGATCAAGCTCGACCTGGCCAATCGGGTCAGTGAGAGTCATCATGGGTTGCGTATCCACCTGAGTGTCGGGTTTGATATATGAGACGCTGGATTCTATCCATCTCCATTTTTCTGATTTTTTTCGTCCTGGCCCTGATTGGGTTTGGCAGTTGGTTGTTGCGTTCTACCGACGGAGCGGCCTGGCTCCTTGAGGCAGTAGCGAATTCGGCTGAGATACAGATCACAACCAGCCAGATCGACGGTCGTCTGATCGACGACCTGGTCATCGGGGATTTGGTGGTCTCCTGGTCGGGTGGAGAGTTGACTGTCAAGCGCATCCACCTGGACTGGGAGCCTTTCAGTGCTCTGCGGCAGCATTTAATCATACGTGTCCTGGAAGTCGATCAGCTGGTGATTCGTAAGATTGATAGTGCCGACTCGCCGGATAGTCAGTCGGAAGAGGCTGGTGAGGTGGGCTTTGCCGCCGATGACCTTGCATTCATGCCGGATTGGTTGACAGTGGAGATCGAACAGCTACAGGTTCAGGGAATCGCCCGCCAGAATGACGAAGGTGCCGTTGTTATTGCTGACGAACTTTCCGGCAGCTATCTTTGGTCGCAGCGGCAGATCAGTGCCCCTGAGTTCTGTTACCTTTCTCCCTATGTCCATCTTCGGGGGGCATTCAACTGGGATCTGCAGAGCCCACACCTGGAAATGACGGCTGATGTTCACCTCCCGGACACCCTGGTTAATCCTCAGCTGTTTGAGGATATTGTCGTGCCGGTCAAGTTCCCTGGGCAGCTCTCGCTGGATGGCGACTGGAATAATTTCTCCGGACCGGTTCGCTTCGGTACAGCCGCAGAGGCGGGTGACACGGTTTGGTTGGCCGCTGCGGCTCAAGGTTCCTGGAAAGGTATTCACTTTGACAGTTTGAAAGGTCGCTACCTGAACGGCAGCCTGGCTGGGAATCTGGATCTCGCCTGGATAGGCTCATATCGCATGCATGGACAACTGACCGGTGTCGGACTGGATCCTGGGGTCCTGATCGAGGAGCTTGACGGGCTGACCAGCCTTGATGTCTACGGTGAATTGCTGGTCCCCTATGATGATCGTCCTTTCCAGGCAAGTCTTGGCGGAACGATTCATGAAGGCCGATTGCGTGGACACGCAATTACCGGGCGGCTCGCCGCCGACTGGCAGAATGGCCGTCTGAATGAGCTCGATCTGGATCTGGGCAGTGAAGGTTCTAGAGTGGTCGCCAAGGGTAAGCCAGCCGAGCGGCTCGAACTGGATCTTGCTGTCACAGACCTGCGAGCGTTCCATCCTGATCTTGCCGGTCAGTTACTGGCAGCAGGCTGGCTGCGTTGGTCTGGCGACTACCTGACCGGCGAGATAGGAGGATCCGGTTCAGATCTCATCTGGCAGGAGACCTCACTTGTCAGTCTGGACTTTAACGGCAGGCATCTGGCGCGGCAGATGCCGCTGGAACTGGAACTCAACGGCCGGGACTTGCGGCATGCCGGGTTACAGGTCGAGCATCTGAAGATAGGATTAAACGGAACCCTGGAGAGACACGACCTGCTGGTGGTGATGAACGGCCTTGCCGAGGATCTTTCCGCGCAACTGACTGGCCGATATCAAGATGAGAGCTGGCAGGCGGAACTGCAAACACTGTCCGGCCAGACTGCCACACTTGGTGTGTGGGTTCTCGAAGAACCGGCCAGGATCGCGTGGCAGGCGGGGGAACTCAGTATAGAAAACTTCTCCCTGGCCAGTCGTCGCAAGGAGCGTGTGACGCTCGAGGTCTCCAGGTGGGGCTCGTCGACGACAGCGCAGGTGGCCCTGGCGTGGCATGACCTGAGTCATGATTGGCTTGCTTATCTCCAGTCAGCGCAGACAGTCTCTGGCAGGAGTTCTGGCGAATTGCTTCTGAAAATGGTCGCACAGCAGCCGGTTTCCCTGGAGGCGAGGCTGACCGCCTCTGCTGAACTGCAAGATGACCTCGAAAAGGTTAAGATCCCTTCACTGACGGCGGAGGCGACATGGTTGGAAGATGGCCTTAAACTGGGCATGTCTGCTGAAAGTGATGCAGGTGAAAGTTTTAAGGTGTCCGCCCGTTCATCACAGCCGCCCAGCTGGCAATGGCCCCCCGATGAACTCTCCCTCGATATGCGTTGGCATGAGGTGGATCTGCAGCGGCTCAGCCGGTTTCGGGAAGAGTTTGAGGTGCGAGGTCTCAGCGAAGGCACTGTACAACTCGAGATACTGAGAGGGCAACTCCGGCAGCTCAGCGCCAGGATTACTGCAGACGGTCTTATGCAGCAAAAGGCGCTGTCGAGAGAGCCTGGTTCATTGTTGGCTGAACTGCACTGGGATGAGAAGCAGTTCCAATGTGCGGCCCAGATTGAAGACGCCCGTGAAGGATTATTGGCCTTGCGCCTGACTTCGACAGTTGATCCCCGTTTTTCCTGGCCGAGCTCTGGCCAGATCGAGCTGGAGATCGATGATCTTGACCTCCAATCACTTAAACCTCTGTTGCCAGCTGAAATTGAGCTTACTGGCATGCTTCGCGGCAAGTCTGAAGGATATTGGCAGGAGGATGGCCTAATTTTTCTGGACGGGCAGGCCGGACTGTCTGATAGTGAACTGATATGGCACAGCGATGAAGGGCAGGTTGATGCCATGCTCAAGCAGATGGATGTCGAGTGGCAGTGGCAGGGCGATCATCTTAAGGGCACATTTGTAGCCCAGTTGGCAAAAGAGGGCATGTTGCGTGGCAGCTGGCAACTGCCTTTGCCGGCCCAATGGCCGATCGGCTTTGTTGCGGATGGTGCATTGCGAGTTGGTCTGCAAGGGCAGCTACACGCCACCGGGCTACTGACTGCGCTTGCACCTGGGCTGGTTCAGGATCTGCAGGGGCAGGTAGAGAGCGATCTTCAACTTACCGGAACCTGGCAAAATCCAGTTTTTTCCGGTCGCATGGCGCTGACCGGAGCGGGTGCATATCTGCCGGCAACCGGTGTAACAATCGAGGACCTCACCCTTAGGGTCGCTCTGCAGGGTGAGCAGATCAGGATCGAAGAATTCTCTTTACGATCCGGGCCCGGGGTGCTGAGCGGTTCAGGTCGCCTAGATTTAGACCGGTGGCGACTGGATCGTTATTACCTGACATTCAAGGGAGATCGCCTGCAGGTTTATAACTACCCTGAACTCCAGGTGCTGTGCAGTCCTGACCTGATTCTGAATGGTGACTTTGAAAGCATTCAGCTGCACGGCAGCCTGCTGGTCCCGGAGATGAGTCTGCTCGGGGCAGCGACCACACCGGAAGTCTTGCCCAGTAATGATGTGGTCATCTCCGATGCTGACCAGGATACCCGCAGAACCTTGTCGATCGAGGCCGATATACGGGTCGATGTCGAACTTGGTGACCAGGTTTGGGTGAAAACTGCCGGTATTAAGACCAGACTCGAAGGTGGTGGGACGGTTACTCTCGATGAGCAAGGCCATCTGGCAACCAGGGGGGAGATTCGTCTGGTCGAAGGGGTCTATAAGGCTTATGGGGCGAATCTCAATATAAAGCAAGGCCTGTTAACTTATACCGGTGGCTCGGTTACAAATCCCAGTATTCGGATTTTCGCTGCAAGGGATGTTGGGACGGTCCAGGCTGGGGTGCAGATAACGGGCACTGCAGAGGCTCCGGTCGTTTCTCTATTCTCGCGGCCGGCCATGCCGGAGCGGGATATCCTCGGTTACATCTTCATGGGACGCCCGATGCGTGTTGGCCAGGAAGGTGAAGATGCCCTGATGATCGGGACCGGTGCCCTGATCCCTCGCTACGGTGAGACCTTCTCCGGTCTCGGCATCAGCGAGATCGATATACAGGGATTGTTCGCCGGCACCGGCGGGGTGCGTATTCGTAAACGTCTGACCGAAACATGGGAGCTCGAATCGACTCTCGGCCTTGAAAGTGGAGTCGATCTTTACTATATTTTCGAATTCGATTGAGGCGATAAACATTATTGATTTATTAACCTTTTACCTTCTGTCAGGACGATTATGAGCCATAAAATCACAAATAGTCAGAATATTTCGAAAAATTGTTTCGTCTGCGGAGTCGATAATGACTTCGGGTTGAAAACCCGCTTCTACGAGACCGAGAAAAATGAACTCATTGCAGTTTTTCAACCGCTCAACGAACATCAGAGCTATCCGAATGTTATTCATGGTGGTATTTCTGCAACAATCCTCGATGAAGTGATTGGTCGTGCGATCATGATGACTACTGATAGCGACACCTTCGGCGTAACCATCGAATTGAAAGTTCGCTACAAAAAGCCTGTGCCCATCGACTCGGAGCTGAAAGCAATAGGTCGCGTCACCAAAGACAGAGGCCGCATCTTTGAGGGAACGGGAGAGCTCTACCTGCCCAACGGTGAAGTTGCCGTTGAAGCTGAAGGGAAATATATGAAACGACGACTTGATCAGATCACCGACTCAGGTTTTGCTGATAATGAATGGTTTGAACCGAAAGGTGACCTGCCTGAAGATATTTCACTTTAAAATATGTGGATTAGGGGTCGCGTCTACACATTCCACAAAAAATGCACTAAGAAATCCTGAAGCGGGCCACTGTCGACAGCAGGTACGCACTGGCTGCGAATAGCAACAAGAGGCTGTAGCCGACTTCGACGGCGATGAGCGTTGCGACTGCAGCGCCTACGACGGAGAGACAGCCGTTAATGCCCCAGGCCCAAGGGACCTCGGCACGACGTACCTGGTTGAGTAGTCTCAGACCAAGAGGGAAGGGCATGCCCATAATAACGGCTGCCGGAATCAGCACCAGGATAGCCAGTGTAACGCGCCCTGGCAGAGACAATGGCAGAGTCGTCTGCAATAGTGGACCGAGTAATAATGCATAGAGCAACAAGGTGCCGGCCACCACGGCGGTCCACCGCCACGGACGACAGATGTTAACGCGACTCGTTAAAGCGCTGCCGACAGCTGAGCCGATCAGCAGAACCGCTACGACTAATGCCACAGCATAGGTCGGCTGGCCGAGATAGAAGACGAAGCGATGAATCAATGCCAGTTCTGTCCACATGTAGCCGACTCCCAGACCACCAAAATAAAGCAAAGTATGCCAACGCCGACCCTCTCCTTGCGGAAGCCCGACTAACGGAAGCAGAATGAGCAGGGCAGCCAGCAGCGACAGAATTATGGCGGCTAAACCGGCTACCAGTAACCCCAGCTCAAGAAAAGGCACAGTGCGCTGGCCGTAGAGCTCGATCAGCATCTCGAGTCGGTCCCATCGCAGAAACTGGGAGAAGAAGGGTTGATCGTCACTAACCGGCCAGATTCGGAAGTCGTAATCGCGATAGAGTTGATCACGTTCGGATTTGAAGATTGCATCGAAGAGTTCGAACAGGGAGTCGTCCTGCAAGCGGTTGTAACCTTGACGTTCCTCAGGGCGGAGGTCTGGAAGTAAGGCGGGATCAAAAGCCCATCTTTCAGCGAAAGTTCTGATTTTGGCTAATTCGTCAGTGCTGAACGGGGTGCGCTTGACGCAGAAGGTCAGCGTTCCCCAGCTACGCACAGCGGCAATCCGGTCTTCAGGCGCGGCGATCCCCTCATGCTGAAGTGTTTCCACCAGGGTTGCCAGCAGCCGTAGCGGGTTGCGTACCGGATAATCGACCCAGGTGGTCACTGTCAGCAAGCCTTGCGGGTGCAGTTTGCTCCAGGCGAGTTGCAGTGCTTCGCGGGTGAGCAGCGGTTGTTCGTGCAAGGCATAGAGTCCGGCATTGCCGCCGAAGACGCCAATGCTCGGCAAAACGATCAGGTCGTACTTCTGCTGATCACGGGCGAGCCAGGTGCGCGGGGCGACCGATTGCCAAGTG
>JAUWTX010000006.1 GCA_030614505.1 Desulfuromonadales bacterium | reverse complement strand
GTTCGACCAGATCGATAACGCTCCCGAAGAGCGTGAGCGCGGCATTACGATTGCAACAGCCCACGTCGAGTATGAGACGGACAATCGTCACTATGCTCACGTCGACTGCCCGGGTCACGCTGACTACGTCAAGAACATGATCACCGGCGCTGCACAGATGGACGGTGCCATTCTGGTGGTTTCAGCTGCCGACGGTCCGATGCCCCAGACTCGTGAGCACATCCTGCTCGCTCGTCAGGTTGGCGTACCCTCCATGGTGGTCTTTCTCAATAAAGCCGATATGGTCGACGACGAAGAGTTGATGGAATTGGTAGATATGGAGATTCGCGAATTGCTCTCCTCCTACGATTTCCCCGGCGACGATATTCCGATCATTCCCGGCAGCGCCCTGAAGGCGCTCGAATGTGGCTGCGGCAACGATGGTTGTGAAGCCTGTGAGCCGGTTCTTGAGCTGATGCGCCAGGTTGACTCCTATATCCCTGAGCCCGAGCGTGCAATTGATCGTCCGTTCCTGATGCCAGTGGAAGACGTCTTTTCGATCTCCGGTCGTGGCACGGTTGCTACGGGTCGTGTCGAGCGTGGCGTTATCAAGGTTGGTGAGGATGTCGAGATCGTCGGTATGAAAGAGACCAGCAAGTCTGTTGTGACCGGAGTAGAGATGTTCCGCAAGCTTCTGGACCAGGGTCAGGCCGGAGACAACTGTGGTATCCTGTTGCGTGGCGTGAAGCGTGAAGAGATCGAGCGTGGTCAGGTCCTGGCGAAGCCGGGCAGCATCAGCCCTCACACCAAGTTCAAGGCCGAAGCCTATATCCTGACCAAGGAAGAGGGTGGCCGTCATACGCCTTTCTTCAAAGGTTATCGCCCTCAGTTCTACTTCCGTACAACGGATGTGACAGGAATTGTAGAGCTTCCTGAAGGGACCGAGATGGTTATGCCTGGTGACAACGTTGCCATCACAGCAGAATTGATCACCCCGATCGCTATGGACAAAGAGCTGCGCTTCGCAATCCGCGAAGGTGGCCGTACGGTCGGCGCCGGTGTTGTCAGCGATATTATCGAGTAATAAAGGACGAGATCATGCAGAACCAGAAGATCCGTATTCGCCTCAAGGCGTATGACCACAAACTGCTCGACCAGTCTGTCAATGAAATTGTTGACACCGCCAAGCGTACTGGTGCCCGTATTGCCGGTCCGATTCCGTTGCCGACAGTGATCAACAAGTACTGCGTGCTGCGTGGCCCTCATGTTGACAAGAAGAGCCGTGAGCAGTTTGAGATGCGTACACATAAGCGTCTGCTAGATATCATTGAACCGACCCAGCAGACGGTTGATGCTCTAATGAAGCTTGACCTCTCGGCCGGTGTCGATGTTGAGATCAAGCTGTAATAGCGAACTAAAGGTAAGCTAATGATTCAGGGAATTTTGGGTAAAAAACTGGGCATGACCCAGGTCTTCGCAGCCGATGGTCGCCGTATCCCGGTAACTGTGGTGGAGGCGGGCCCCTGTACCGTTTTGCAGAAGAAGACGGAAGCCACTGATGGCTATAATGCTTTGCAGGTTGGCTTTTCAGCTAAGAAAACCCATCGGGTCAATAAGCCGATGATGGGACATTTCAAGAAGGCTGATCAGGGTGCATTTGCGTGTCTGCGCGAATTAGCTACTGAAAGTGTCGATGACTACCAGGTTGGTGACCAGATCATCTGTGATGCGGTTTTCAAGCCTGGTGATATTATCGACGTGACCGGGACCAGCAAGGGTAAAGGGTTCCAGGGTGTCATCAAGCGTTGGGGTTTCTCTGGAGGGCGTGCCACACATGGTTCCCACTTCCACCGAGCGCCTGGTTCGATCGGTATGAGTGCCTGGCCTGCACGTGTTCATAAGGCCAAGAAGATGCCTGGCCAGATGGGTGGTGCCCGCGTCACTTTGCAGAATCTGGAAGTTGTGGAAGTTCGTCCTGAGCAGAATCTGATTCTGGTCAAGGGTGCGATTCCCGGGCCTAACCATGGGTTCGTACTGATTCGTAAGAGTGTCAAGGCTAAGTGATTAATCTAAGATTGAGTGCCGGAGTTTAGTTATGGCAAAGATTGCTGTATTTGATATGGACCGCAAGCAGGTCTCCGAGCGGGAACTGGTTGACGAGGTGTTCAACACCGACGTCAAGGAATACCTGTTACACGATATGGTGCGCTACCAGTTAGCCGCCCGTCGTCAGGGAACCGCCAAGACCAAAGGTCGTAGTGAGGTTCGCGGTGGAGGTAAGAAGCCTTTTCGACAAAAAGGCACCGGTAATGCCCGTCAGGGTACGCTGACTGCACCGATTCATGTCGGTGGTGGTACTGCTTTTGGGCCTACCCCGCGTGATTACTCGTTCAAGTTGAACCGTAAGGTTAAGCAGTCAGCGCTGCGTAGCGCTCTCTCCGCTCGATACAAGGGCGAATGTCTGACCGTTGTCAAGGCATTGGATCTTGAGCAGATCAGCACCAAGGGTTTTGTTGAAGTCCTCGATCGGTTTGAGTTGAAGAAAGCGCTGATTGTGGTTGATGGTGAGAACACCAAGCTTGAACTGTCTGCGCGCAACCTGCCTTTTGTTAAAGTTTTGCGTGCTGAGGGTGTCAATGTTTACGACGTCCTGAAGTATCCTAACCTGGTTATGACTGAAGCTGCAGTCGACCAGATTGAAGGAGTTCTGGCAAAATGAAACCTTTGCATCAGATTATCAGGAAACCCCTGATTACAGAAAAGTCCAACCTGATGAAAGAAACTGATAATGTGGTTGCTTTCGAAGTTGCCTTGAACAGCAACAAGGTTGAAATCAAACAGGCTATTGAACATGCTTTTGACGTCAAAGTGCAGGAAGTCCGTACTTTGATCGTTGCTGGCAAAGTCAAGCGCTCTGGTCGCAGCTTTGGCAGGCGTTCCAATGTCAAAAAAGCATACGTGACCCTAGCGGAAGGCACCATCGATTTTTTTGGTGTTTAGTAAGATTGATATCCATCTGACGGAGTAGTAATAATGGGGATCAAAAAGTTTAAACCGACATCTGCGGGTCGCCGCCACATGACCGCCTCGACTTTTGAGGAGATCACGGCATCAACCCCGGAAAAGTCACTGTTGGCACCGCTGAAAAAATCTGGTGGCCGTAACAACACGGGTCGGATTACGAAGCGACATACTGGTGGTGGCCATAAGCGCAAATACCGGATTATTGATTTCAAGCGAGACAAGCGTGAAATCCCGGCGAAGGTCGTGACGATTGAATATGACCCGAACCGTTCTTCCCGGATTGCCTTACTTCACTACGCTGACGGTGAGAAGCGTTATATCCTGGCTCCGGTCGGTGTTAGCGTCGGCGATGTTGTTATTGCCAGCGAGACAGCCGATATCGTGCCGGGCAATGCTTTGCCGATTCGCGCAATTCCACTTGGCACCTGGGTTCACAATGTAGAACTCAAAGTTGGTAAGGGTGGCCAGATGGCACGTAGCGCTGGTACCTACGCAATGATCGCGGCTAAAGAGGGCAAATATGCTCAGTTGCGGTTGCCTTCAGGTGAAGTTCGCCTTGTGCTGCAGGGTTGCTGCGCTACGGTAGGGCAAGTAGGTAACACGGACCATGAGAACATCAAGATCGGTAAAGCTGGTCGTAATCGGTGGCTTGGCAAACGCCCGCAATCTCGTGGCGTTGCTATGAATCCGGTTGACCACCCACATGGTGGCGGTGAAGGCAAGAGTTCTGGTGGTCGTCACCCTGTAACCCCCTGGGGCGTACCGACCAAGGGTTACAAGACGCGTTCTAACAAGCGGACGGATCGCTTCATTGTCCGCCGACGTACCAAGTAACGAGAATAGGAGACAGCCGTGGCGAGATCGATTAAAAAGGGCCCTTATATTGAAGAGAGCCTGATGCGAAAAATCGAAAATATCGGTGATAGTGGTGCCCATAAAGTGATCAAGACCTGGTCTAGGCGCTCCACGATTCTGCCTGATTTTGTCGGCATGACGTTTGCCGTGCACAATGGCAGAAAGTTCATTCCGGTCTTCGTGTCCGAGAATATGGTCGGCCACAAGTTTGGTGAGTTTTCTCCGACCCGGACTTATTACGGTCATGGTTCGAACCGCACGAAGAAGAAGTAATTATTATCGAGGGAGTACCGGCACATGGAAGCAAGTGCGAAACTTAAATTTGTTCGTCTTTCGCCACAGAAAACCCGCTTGATCGCGGATATGGTTCGAGGCAAGGCTGTACAGGAAGCCCTTAATATCTTGAAGTTTTCACCTCAGCGCCCGGCTGATGTACTTGCCAAGGTGGTGCGTTCGGCAATTGCCAACGCCGAGCAGAAGGGTGTTTCGGATGTTGACAGGCTGTTTGTCAAGTCGCTGCTTGTTGATCAGGGCCCCGTCCTCAAGCGCTTTATGCCACGCGCTCAAGGCCGGGCGACACAAATTCGTAAACCAACCAGCCACATTACAGTGGTTCTGGACGAGAAGTAACCACCTGAGGAGGTTTAGTTTTGGGTCAGAAAGTTCATCCAATAGGATTTCGCTTAGGCGTGATTCGCACTTGGGAATCCAACTGGTTCGCTGAGAAGGATTATGCTCAGCTACTGCATGAGGATCTCAAACTGCGCAATTACTTGAAGAAACGTCTGCACCATGCAGGTATTTCCAAAATCGAGATAGAGCGTGCCGCCGGCAAGGCCAAGGTCAATATCTTTGCAGCTCGCCCAGGCATCATCATTGGTAAAAAAGGTTCCGAAGTTGAATCACTTAAAAAGGAACTGGCCAAGCTGACTGACAAAGAGATCTTCATCAATATCCAGGAGGTTCGCAAGCCTGAGATTGATGCACAGCTGGTAGCTGAGAACGTCGCTCTGCAGTTGGTGCGCCGTGTCGCTTTCCGCCGTGCAATGAAAAAGGCAGTCAACCAGTCGATGAAGTTTGGTGCGCAAGGAATCAAGATAGAATGTTCCGGTCGTCTTGGTGGTGCCGAGATGAGCCGTCGTGAATGGTATCGTGAGGGTCGCGTGCCCCTGCACACTCTGCGTGCCGATATTGATTACGGGTTCGCCGAAGCTAAAACAACTTACGGTATCATCGGCGTAAAGGTTCTTATTTTCAAAGGCGAGATCCTGGGTAATAAGGATCAGCAGCATAAGTAGCAGATCAGGAGTTTATTTGTCATGTTGATGCCTAAAAAGGTTAAACATAGAAAGCAGTTCAAGGGTCGTATGAAGGGTGCCGCTCGTGGTGGCACGAACCTGAACTTCGGAGATTATGGTCTGCAAGCAGTTGAATGCGGCTGGCTCTCCGCCCGGCAGATTGAAGCTGCACGTCGTGCAATGACTCGTTATGTCAAGCGTGGCGGGCAGATTTGGATTCGTGCGTTTCCTGATAAATCTTTGACTCGCAAGGCTGCCGAGACCCGTATGGGTAAAGGTAAGGGTTCTCCGGATAGTTGGGTCTGTGTCGTTCGTCCGGGAATGATGCTTTACGAAATGCAGGGTGTCCCAGAGGATACAGCGCGTGAAGCGTTTCGTCTAGCAGCGCACAAACTGCCAATGAAAACCAATATCGTGGTTCGTGAGGAGGCCGGTCATGAAGCCTGAGGAACTACGCGACAAGACAGTCGAAGAACTTAATGCAGCGGTTGCAGACCTGAACCAGGAGATGTTCAATCTCAAGTTTCAACTGCATACTGGACATCTGGAAAACACCTCACGTATCCCTCTGGTGCGTAAGGAAATTGCCAGGATCAAAACGGTGCTTGAAGAAAAGCGCAGCTAATCCGATCGAACGAGGACGGCAATGATAAAAGAGCGTGGTAAGAAAAAAGTACGGGTCGGGGTCGTAGTGAGTGACAAGATGGACAAGACCGTGGTTGTCAAGGTCGATAGCATCGTCAAACACAGGACATACAAGAAATACATCAAGCGTCACGTTACCTATAAGGCACATGATGAAGAGAATGCTTGTGCTGCTGGCGATAAGGTGTTGATTGTTGAAACGCGTCCCATGTCGAAAGACAAGCGGTGGCGGGTTCGTGAAATTCTCGACAAACATGTCGGCATTTAGGAGGTACTGGTCATGATTCAGATGCAATCAATGCTTACTGTTGCAGACAACTCCGGTGCCAAGAAGCTCCGCTGCATCAAGGTTCTTGGTGGGTCTAAGCGCAAGTATGCGGGTATCGGTGACATTGTCGTCTGTTCTGTTAGAGAGGCGATGCCCAATTCGAAAGTAAAGAAGGGCGAAGTGGTCCGTGCTGTAATTGTTCGCACAGCAAAAGAGGTGAATCGCCCTGATGGTTCGTACATTCGTTTTGATGGTAATTCTGCAGTAGTTGTTTCAGCTGCCGGAGAGCCAGTCGGAACTCGTATATTCGGGCCTGTCGCTCGTGAGTTACGTGCCAAAAAATTCATGAAAATCGTTTCATTGGCCCCTGAGGTCCTTTAATAGCTGGGAGTAAAGAAGCCATGGCAGTCATAAAACTCCATGTAAAAAAAGATGACCAGGTGATGGTCATTGCCGGTAAAGACAAGGGAAAAAGCGGCAAAGTTTTGCGCGTTTTGCCTGATAAAGGCCGGGTTCTGGTTGAGAACCTCAACCTGATCAAGCGTCATACACGCCCTTCTCGTTCTAACAACGAGGGTGGGATTATCGAAAAGGAAGCACCGATTGCTATCTCCAATGTCCAGTTTCTGTGCCAGTCCTGCAATACACCTGCACGCACCGGCATCCGGGTTCTTGAAGATGGCAGTAAGGTCCGATTCTGCAAGAAATGTAACGAGATCGTGAATAATTAACGGAGTTTTTCATGACAAGGCTCAAAGAAATATATCAAAAAGAGCTAGTTCCTAATTTGCTCAAGGAACTGCAGCTTAGGAACGTGATGGAAGTCCCGCGCGTTGAGAAAGTCGTTGTCAATATGGGCCTTGGTGAAGCTATTCAGAATGTCAAGATTCTGGAGTCGGCTACCGATGAAATGGCCCGTATTACCGGTCAGAAGGCTGTTATCACACGCGCCAAGAAATCAATCGCTCAATTCAAGCTTCGTGAAGAAATGCCGATCGGAGTCATGGTGACGCTACGCCGCGACCGGGCTTATGAATTTCTTGATCGACTGATTAACGTTGCCCTGCCGCGTGTCAGAGACTTCAAAGGCCTCTCGGCCAAGGCTTTTGATGGTCGTGGTAATTACACTATGGGTATTCGTGAGCAGTTGATCTTCCCTGAGATTGATATCGAAGAAATCGACAAGATCAAGGGTATGAACGTGACGATTGTCACTTCGGCACGAACTGATGAAGAAGGCCGTGCCCTGCTTTCCGGGATGGGAATGCCCTTCCGGAAACGGACTGTAGCAGTTTAGCGGAGGAAGATCGTGGCAAAGAAATCAATGCGTATTAAGGCTGCAAGGCCTAAGAAGTTTAATGTGAGAGAGTATAACCGCTGCCCGATCTGTGGTCGGCCTCGTGCGTACTATCGTAAATTTGATATGTGCAGAATCTGTCTGCGCAAGCTGGCGTCTGAAGGCAAGCTTCCGGGCGTAACCAAGTCCAGCTGGTGATTTAGGAGCAGTATTCATGGCTATGACGGATCCGATCGCGGATTTACTGACCCGCATCCGCAATGCAGGTATGGCGCAGCATCCTCAATTGGACATCCCCTCGTCCAATGTGAAGGTTGCCATTGCCGAGGTTTTGAAAGATCTTGGCTACATCAAGAATTTCAAGGTAATTAATGATGATCTGCAAGGGGTCTTGCGACTTTACCTGAAATATGACGGGCAGAACACTGACGTAATACACGAAATTACCCGTGTGTCGAAACCTGGTCGTAGAGTCTACGTAGGCCAGGATGACATCCCTCGCGTCAAGAATGGTTTGGGCGCAGCGATTCTGTCGACCTCTAAGGGTGTTATGGATGATGTTGCTGCACGTGAAGCTAATGTCGGTGGCGAAGTCCTCTGTACTGTCTGGTAATTAATTAAGAAAACTGCTGATTTTAAGGAGTCGATAAAGATGTCGCGCATCGGCAAGAAACCTATAAGTATCACCTCGGGTGTCAAAGTCACTCTGAAGGGTCAGAACATTACAGTTGAGGGGCCGAAAGGTCGTCTCGAGCGGACCATTCATGACCAGGTCGAGGTTAAAATGGAAGCTGATCAGTTGCTGGTTTCTCTCCGTTCGGAGAAATTTGATACAGCTTTTCAAGGCCTCACACGAGCCCTGATTGCAAATATGGTGGATGGTGTTACCAAGGGTTTCTCCAAGGTCCTGGTGATCAATGGTGTTGGTTACCGTGCTGAACTGAAAGGCTCAACCTTGAACCTTTCTCTTGGCTACTCACACCCGATAGAATATCCGTTGCCTCAAGGGATCTCTGCCGAAGTTGACACCAAGGCGAATCGTATTACCGTCTCTGGCATCGATAAGGAACTGGTAGGGATAGCGGCGGCCGAGATTCGTGCGTTTCGCAAGCCTGAGCCTTACAAAGGCAAAGGGATCAAGTACGCAGATGAGCGGATTATGCGCAAAGCCGGTAAGACCGGAGCAAAGTAAGCTGAACAGGATGAGGTGAGAACCGTGAATGTTTCAAAAAAGCGGCGGGTTGCCCGCAGTAAGCGTCAAGCGAGAGTACGCAAAAAGGTCACCGGGAGTGTAGAGTGTCCGCGCTTGTGTGTATTCCGTAGTTCCAAACACATTTATGTCCAGATTGTCGAAGATGTTACCGGCAAGACTTTGGTCGCGGCTTCAACTGTTGCCAAGGGGGTGGATGACACCGTTAAGTACACTGGCAATGTTGAAGCGGCTAAGGTGGTCGGTAAGCAGATTGCCGAAAAGGCTCTGGCAAAAGATATTAAACAGGTGGTTTTCGACCGTAACGGTTTCTTGTATCACGGCCGTGTCAAGGCTCTTGCCGATGCGGCTCGCGAAGCCGGGTTGACTTTCTGAGCAGTAAAGGAGATGAGCGTTGCAACGCGTTGATAAGAACGAAACGGATTTAACCGATCGCATTATCCATATCAATCGTACCTCCAAGGTTGTCAAAGGTGGTCGTCGATTCAGCTTCTCTGCCCTGGTTGTAGTTGGTGACGGCAGTGGCAATGTTGGATACGGTCTTGGCAAGGCCAAAGAGGTGCCCGAGGCGATTCGCAAGGGTGTCGAGAAGGCCAAAAAGAATATGATTTCTGTGCCTCTCCAAGGGACAACTATCCCTTACGATGTGGTTGGCAAGTATGGCGCTGGTAAAGTGCTGCTGTTGCCGGCTTCTGAAGGTACGGGTGTTATTGCTGGTGGCGCGGTGCGTGCAATCCTGGAGGTTGCCGGCGTCAGTGACATTCTTTCCAAGTGCCTCGGTTCAAACAACCCGCACAATGTCGTCAAGGCGACTATTCGTGCTTTGCAGCAACTGCGAAGCCCGGAAGAGATCCTTGCCAGACGTGGTCTTGGGACAAACAGCTCGGAAGTGAAATCCTGAGACGGGAGCGAATAATGGCTGAAATCAAAATAACTCTCAAGCGTAGCGGCATTGGCCGCGACAAATATTTTACCAAGGTGCTTCATGGGCTCGGCCTGCGTCGTCTTCATCAGACGGTCGTGCGTTTGGATACACCTGAAATTCGCGGGATGATCAACAAGGTCAGCCACATGGTCACTGTTGAGGAATAATCGCAAGGATATCAACCATGGATTTAAGTAATCTACGACCGTCATACGGTTCGACACATAGTAAAAAGCGCATTGGCCGTGGTCATGGTTCCGGAAATGTCAAAACTGCCGGCAGAGGACACAAAGGTCAGAACTCCCGTTCCGGTGGTGGTGTCAAGCCTGGTTTCGAAGGCGGCCAGATGCCGCTGCAGAGACGTCTCCCCAAGCGTGGTTTTACACCTTTGAGCAGAACGGTCTATGTACTTGTCAATCTCCGTGATCTGGAATTGTTTGATACGGGGAGTGTGGTCGATCTTGAGGTGCTCGGTAAAGCAGGGCTGATTAGCCAGCTTAAAGATGGTGTCAAGATTCTGGGCGATGGTGAATTGTCCAAGGCCCTGACGGTTAAGGCACATAAATTCAGTAAATCCGCTCAGGCCAAGATTGAGGCTGCCGGCGGCACTGTAGAGGTCATTTAAAGTTGTTAGCCAGCATCCAGAATATTTTCAGTATTCCTGAACTGCGTCGACGCATATTCTTTACTCTCGGTATGATTGCCGTTTATCGGATTGGTTGTCACGTACCGCTTCCGGGTGTTGACCGTGTTGTGCTTGCCCAGTTCTTTGAAGGGACCCAAGGCACACTGCTCGGCCTGGTCAGTGCGTTTACCGGTGGTGCTCTGGAGCGCATGACGGTTTTTGCCCTCGGCATCATGCCCTATATCAGTGCCTCGATCATCATGCAGTTGCTGACGGTTGTTTTCGAACCTGTTGAGCGTCTCAAAAAAGAGGGCGAAGCGGGCCGTAAAACCATTACCAAGTGGACCCGCTATGGCACAGTTATCCTGTCGATCATTCAGGGCGCCGGTATTGCTGTTGGCTTGCAGACCATGCGTGGCCCGGCCGGCGAACCGGTTGTTGCTATGCAGGGTGTCGGTTTTATTGTTTTGACGGTCATTACCTTGACGGCTGGCACCGCTTTTATCATGTGGCTAGGCGAACAGATCACCGAACGTGGCATCGGTAATGGCATCTCTCTGATTATCTTCGCCGGTATCGTTGCCATGATGCCTTCCGCCCTGGTCAACAGCATCCGATTGTTAAAGACCGGTGCTATGACCATGACCATCCTGCTGATTATCCTGGCTGTGATGGTTGGAGTTATCTGGGCCATTGTCTTCATGGAGCGTGGCCAGAGGCGCGTACCGATTCATTATGCAAAGCGGGTGGTCGGCGCTCGAAATATGGGTGGCCAGAGCAGTCACTTGCCACTCAAAATAAATATGAGTGGTGTTATACCGCCCATTTTCGCTAGTTCGATTATCATGTTTCCCAGTACAATCGCACAATTTGTCGATGTGCCCTGGGTACAGACCTTAGCCTCAATGATGACTCCTTCTCATTGGCTGTATAACGTTGTTTATGTCGCTTTTATTGTCTTCTTCTGTTACTTCTACACGGCTGTCACCTTTAATCCGGTTGATGTAGCAGACAATATTAAGCGCCAGGGTGGATATGTCCCCGGTGTCAGGCCTGGCAAGGCGACTTCCGATTATCTTGATACCGTGCTTGGTCGCCTGACTTTTGACGGTTCAATTTACATCTCGCTGGTCTGCGTTCTGCCGTCAATCTTGATTGGTCAGTTCAATGTCCCCTTCTTCTTTGGTGGGACGTCGCTTCTGATTGTTGTCGGAGTCGGTTTGGATACAGCCTCTCAAATAGAAGCCCACTTGATTTCACGTTCCTACGAAGGTTTCATGAAGGGCGTGAGTATCAAGAGCCGACGCGGATAAGCGGGGAATAGTACCGATGAAGCTGATTTTACTCGGGCCTCCTGGGGCGGGCAAGGGAACTCAGGCCAAGATGCTGACGGAAAGATTCGCAATTCCTCAGGTCTCTACGGGTGAGATTCTCCGCGCAGCTGTCAAAGATGGTACGCCGATGGGGCAGAAGGCCAAAGAATTGATGGACGCAGGCGGACTGGTTCCCGACGAAGTGGTTGTCGGCATTGTTCGTGATCGTCTGCAGGAAACAGATTGTAATAAAGGTTTTATTCTGGATGGTTTCCCACGGACAGTTGCCCAGGCCGATGCTCTTCAGGTCAGCCTGCAGAATATGAGTAAAAAACTGGACCGGGTCATCTCTCTTAAAGTGGATGCGCAAGCATTGATAGAGCGTCTGACCGGACGTCGCACCTGCAAGGACTGTGGGCGGGGTTACCATGTAAAGTTTGATCCCTCTCGTCAAGCTGGAGTTTGTGATGCTTGTGGCGGCACATTGATCCAACGCAATGACGATCAGGAGGAAACGATTCGCAAGCGATTGCAAGTCTATGCAGACCAGACAACTCCTTTGATCAGTTACTACCAGGAGGCTGGTGTGTTGCTGGAACTTGACGGGATGCAACCGATTCCACAGGTTCAGAAAGAGATGTTGTCGCTGTTGCAGGCAGGCTAGCGTGATTTCTTTAAAGAGCCCGGCGGAACTTGAGAAAATGCGGGCTGCAGGGAAGATTGTGGCGGAAACGCTGGCCCTGCTCAAAAGCCGGATCGGCCCAGGTATTACTACTGCCGAGTTGAACCGATTGGCAGAAAAGGAATGTCAGCGTCAAGGAGCAAAACCGGCATTCAAGGGGTATGGTGGCTTTCCTTATGCCATTTGTTCCTCACCTAACGAATGTGTTGTTCATGGCTTTGCCAATGACACGCCTTTGCAGGAAGGTGACATCCTGAGCATAGACTTTGGGGTCCTCTATAAGGGCTTTTACGGTGACTCAGCAATCACGGTCGCTGTTGGCGAGTTAGACGATGAGACGCAGCGATTGGTTACGGCAACGCGCGAATCACTTGAGCGAGCCATAGCGAAAGCAGTTCCGAATGGCAGGTTATCAGATGTTTCGTATGCTGTTCAGTCCTGGGTCGAACCGAAAGGGTTCAGTGTCGTCCGGGAATTTGTCGGACATGGTATCGGCCGCAACCTGCATGAGGCTCCGCAGATACCGAATTACGGTCAAGCAGGTCAGGGGCCACGACTTAAAACTGGTATGACCTTGGCTATAGAACCTATGATCAATGCCGGCGTACCTGGTGTAAAGATACTGGAAGATGGGTGGACAGCAGTAACAGAGGACGGTAAGCGTTCGGCCCATTTCGAACATACAGTAGCCATTACTGACAATGGCCCGGAAATCTTGACACGGGTATAGATTAAGTGATGGTGATGCCCTTAGGGTTGTTACTGACACGGTTCAAAAGGAAGAAACATGAAAGTTCGAGCATCAGTTAAAACAATGTGTGACAAGTGTAAAGTGGTCAAGCGCAAGGGTGTTGTCAGAGTTATCTGTGAAAACCCCAAGCATAAACAGAGACAAGGTTAAGAATTTTAGGAGGATCGGACATTGGCTCGTATCTCTGGTATCGATTTACCAAGAAACAAACGGATTGAAGTGGCCCTGACCTACATCTATGGTGTCGGGCGCTCTTCGTCACAGGAAATCTTGACCAAAGCTGGCGTTGATTTCAATACTCGCTCGGATGATTTGACTGAGGAAGAAGTTTCCAGTATCCGTAAAGTTATCGACAGCGAATGCAAGGTCGAGGGTGATTTGCGTCGCGAAGTGACGGTGAATATTAAACGACTGATGGACCTCGGTTGTTATCGTGGGCTGCGGCATCGTAGAGGTTTGCCGGTGCGTGGACAGAAGACCAAGACGAATGCCAGAACCCGTAAGGGTCCGCGCAAGACTGTCGCTGGTAAGAAGAAGTAACAGGAGGAACCATGGCTAAGCCTGGTAAACGTGTACGTAAAAAGGTTGAAAAGAAGAATGTCCCGAATGGTATTGCTCATATTCAGGCGACGTTCAACAATACGATCATCACGATCACTGATGTGACCGGCAACGTGATTTCCTGGTGCACTTCTGGAACCAAGGGCTTCAGAGGGAGTCGTAAGAGTACTCCTTTTGCTGCTCAGATGGCCGCAGAAGAGGCAGCAAAAAAAGCTCAGGAACATGGTATGCGTAGTATTGAGGTCTGGGTCAAGGGCCCCGGCTCCGGTCGTGAGTCTGCATTGCGGGCTCTGCAGGCCGTCGGCCTGACCATCACTATGATCAAGGATGTCACTCCGATACCTCATAACGGGTGTCGTCCACCCAAGCGTAGAAGAGTCTAACCAGTTATAAGGAGGACGAACGTTGGCAAGACACACTGGACCCGTTTGCCGCATGTGCCGGCGGGAAAATATGAAGTTGTTCCTCAAGGGTGACCGTTGTTACACCGATAAATGCGCCCTGGAACGCCGCAATTATGCCCCCGGTCAGCATGGCCAGGGTCGTATTAAAGTTTCTGATTATGGGACTCAGTTGCGTGAGAAGCAGAGAGTCAAGCGGACCTATGGCCTGCTTGAGAAACAATTCCGTGACTATTTCAAAAAAGCTGATCGCATGAAGGGCGTGACCGGTGAGAATTTGCTGGTTCTGCTTGAGCGCAGACTTGACAGTATGGTCTATCGGATGGGTTTTGCTACGTCACGCAATGAAGCTCGTCAACTAGTTCGCCATAATCATTTTCTGGTCAATAGCCGGAAGGTGAATATTCCGTCATATCTCGTGCGTCCTGGTGATGTTGTGGAACTACGCGAGAAAAGTCGAAAGGTTGCTCGTATCAACGAAGCTCTTGATGGCGTTATGCGCCGTGGTATTCCGTCCTGGGTGGAACTGACCCGTGAAGCATTCCAAGGCACTGTCAAAACTCTGCCAGTGCGTGCTGAGATGACGACGCCAAGTTTCCAAGAGCATCTGATTGTCGAGCTTTACTCGAAGTAACTGATAGAGCCATCTTGGCAGTTTGAAACTTTACTGAGCAACCTCATAATGGAGGATTCGAATGTTTAAAAACTGGAGAGAACTGATCAAACCCAAGCGTCTCCAGGTTGATGCTGACTCGCTGACTGCCACCTACGGCAAGTATACAGCGGAGCCCTTCGAACGTGGGTTCGGCACAACCATGGGTAATGCTTTGCGCCGGGTTCTGCTCTCCTCGCTGCAGGGGGCGGCAATCACCTCAGTTCGCATTAAGGGTGTTCTGCATGAATTTTCCACAGTACCTGGTGTGACGGAGGATGTGACTGACATCATCCTTAACCTCAAAGGTGTTCTGATCAAGTTGCACGGTCACGAAGCTCGCAATATCCGAATCGTAAAGAAGGGCGCAGGAGCTATCAAGGCTGGTGATATCGTCACCGACCCAAATGACGAGATCCTGAACCCTGATCATCACATTGCTACCTGTGGCAAGGAAGCCGATATCGAAATTGATATGGTGGTTAGTATGGGCAAGGGTTACAGCCCGGCTGAGCGTAATCGTGATGAGAAGGCTCCGGTTGGTACCGTGCCTATCGATGCTCTTTTCTCGCCCATAAAAAAAGTGAATTTCACGGTGAGCAACGCTCGTGTCGGTCAAGTCACTGATTACGACAAGCTGGTTCTGGAAATACTTACAGACGGCAGTGTCCAGCCTGATGATGCGCTAGCTTACGCAGCCAAGATCGTCAAGGAACAGGTTCAGTTGTTCATCAACTTTGACGAAGCCCTCGAGCCTGAAGAAACCGAAGAAACTGAAGGGACAAAGCAGCCTATCAACGAGAATCTCTATCGTCGCGTTGACGAACTTGAGTTGTCCGTACGTAGCGCAAATTGTCTGAAGAATGCCAATATCCGTCTGATCGGTGAGCTTGTAGAGAAATCCGAGGCGGAGATGTTGAAAACACAGAATTTCGGCCGCAAGTCACTTAACGAGATCAAGGATATTCTTTCTGAAATGGGCCTGACTCTCGGCTTGTCTCTCGATGGGTTCCCGGACCCTGAATATCTGAAGATGCTCGAAAAGAGCGAAGAAGAACTCTAGGGACAGTCCTGACGGGATGTTGCTAAGAGAAAGGATCTGATATCGATGCGCCATAGAAAATCCGGTAAGCGGCTGGGCCGCAACACCAGTCACCGTAAAGCCATGATGCGTAACATGGTGACCTCATTTTTTGATTGTGAAAAAATCACGACCACCGATGCTCGAGCCAAAGAACTGCGTAAAATGGCTGAGAAGCTGATCACTATGGCAAGACGTGATGATCTGCATTCTCGCCGTTTGATCCTGCAGGTTGTGCGAGACAAGAAAACGGTTGCCAAGCTGTTTGAAACAATCGCACCGCGCTATACTGACCGTCCCGGTGGTTATACAAGAATCATCAAGCTGGGCCATCGAGCTGGCGATAACGCCTCACTATCATTGATCGAACTGGTCGAAGAGGAGTTTACCGCTAAGCCGAAAAAGAAAAAGGCTTCGGCTAAAGAGGTGACTAAGGCTACTGAGCCGGTTCCTGCTGAAGAAGCACCTGCTGAAGAAGCACCTGCCGAAGAAGTACCTGCTGAAGAGGCATCTGCTGAAGAGGCACCTGCTGAAGAGGCACCTGCTGAAGAGGCACCTGCTGAAGAGGAAAAAGAAGAGAAGTAACTTTGTTAAAGATAACAATTATATAAGAAGGGCGGGATGAATTATCCCGCCCTTCCTTTTTTATTCAATGACTGCTAACCATAAGATGGAAGATATTGCTATCGTGGTTGCGTCTTAAAAGCCCTCTCGTTCGCTTGCCATTTCGCAACCTTCATGCTATTTTGCTACGTTAATTCCCTAAGGAAATGGCATGTATTCCCCATCTCGTGACGAGTTTCTAAACCTGGCCCGCAAGGGCAACCTTATTCCAGTCTACCGGGAAATCCTCGCAGATATGGAGACCCCTGTTTCGGCTTTCTGCAAGATCGATGACCGGCAAAGTGCGTTTCTTCTGGAAAGTATTGTCGGTGGTGAGAAGTGGGCGCGTTATTCCTTTCTTGGGGTTGGCTCTGGACGTGCGTTCAGATGCCGTGGCGATTATTTCGAAATTCTGGAAAATGGCAATCCGGTTGAATCTGGTACAACCGTAGACCTTCTGGCTGAATTGAAGAAATTCCTGTCACCCTATCAGCCTGTAGCTCTGCCGGAACTGCCGCGTTTTTTCGGTGGTGCGGTTGGCTACCTTGGCTACGATATGATTCGTCACATTGAGGAGATTCCTGATCTCAATGATGCGGAGATTGGCACTTACGATAGTTGGTTCCTGATCACTGAAACCTTGTTGATCTTTGATAATATGCAGCAGAAGATCAAGGTTCTCAGTAATGTTCATTTGCGTGATGGCGATGATCCCGGGACCTTGTACGATGAGGCCGTTGAGCGTATTGATGCTATGGTTGCGCTGTTGCGCAAACCTTTGCCGGAGCGTTCTGTCAAGACTGGAAAGGTTACAACCGCGGAACTGCAATCAAACTTCAGTCGTCCTGACTTCGAATCGGCCGTTGAACGTTGCAAGGATTATGTCCGTTCCGGTGACGTCATCCAGGTGGTTCTGTCGCAAAGGTTTACCGGTGATCTCGATGCTGACCCGTTTGATGTTTATCGTGCCTTGCGGACTATTAACCCGTCACCTTACATGTTTTACCTGCAATTCAACGAGACCCGTGTCATTGGTGCTTCTCCTGAAGTGCTGGTTCGCAAAGAAGGAGACCATGTTGAAGTTCGCCCGATTGCAGGGACCCGACCGCGTGGTGCAACCTTCGATGAGGACCAGCGTCTTGAAGAGGAATTACTGGCTGATCCAAAAGAGCTTTCGGAACATATTATGCTGGTTGATCTTGGTCGCAATGATCTCGGTCGGGTTTGTGCCACCGGTTCTGTACAGGTTGACGAATTGATGGTGGTTGAGCGATACTCGCATGTCATGCACATTGTCTCCAACGTCAGTGGCAGCCTCCTGCCTGAGTATGACGCGTTGGACCTCTTCGCAGCGACTTTTCCTGCGGGAACCTTAAGTGGCGCGCCAAAAATACGAGCTATGGAGATTATTGAGGAACTTGAGCCGGTGCGTCGCGAAATCTATGGAGGAGCTGTCGGCTATATCTCTTTTGACGGTAATATGGATCTCGCAATCGCTATCAGGACCTTGGTCACTCATAAAAACCGGGTTCACCTTCAGGCCGGTGCAGGCATTGTTGCCGATTCAGACCCGGCAGCTGAATACGAGGAAACCATCAACAAGGCGAGGGGTGTCAAGCTTGCCATCGAACTGGCGCGTCGGGGGCTAGACTGAGATGCTGCTGATGATTGACAATTACGACTCATTTACCTACAACCTGGTGCAATATCTGCGCGAGCTGGGTGAAGAAGTCATCGTTTACCGCAACGACAAGATTACGCTGGCTGAAATTGAAAAGCTTCAACCGGCACGATTGGTTGTCTCCCCGGGGCCGTGTACGCCGAATGAAGCTGGCATTTCGGTGTCGGTCATTAAACATTTTGCCGGGCAGTTGCCGATCCTTGGAGTCTGCCTCGGTCATCAGTCAATCGGCCAGGCTTTTGGTGGCCAGGTTGTAAGGGCTGATCGGTTGATGCATGGTAAGACCAGCCCTGTTTATCACGATGGGCACGAACTCTTTGCTGGTCTCCCTGATCCTTTTGATGCGACTCGTTACCATTCTCTGCTGGTCGAACGGGCCTCTCTGCCTGAATCCCTCAAGGTGACAGCGTGGACTGAAGAAGGTGAAATCATGGGTATGCGCCACCGCGAGTTGCCTGTCTGGGGAGTGCAGTTTCATCCAGAGTCAATTCTGACGGTGACCGGAATGGATATGCTGAGAAACTTCCTGGAGATGACGTCTTGAGAGGGACGCGGGACGAGGAACGCGGGACGCGAAAACCGCAAGGCATGAACTCCGCCTGGAGGGAAAAATGATCAAGGCCGCGATCGGCAAAATTGTTCTTCAGCAGGATCTGACCGAGGCTGAGATGGTTGAGGTAATGAACCAGATTATGGGTGGTGAGGCAACTCCTGCTCAAGTCGGGGCGTTCATAACCGCTTTGCGTATGAAGGGTGAGACTATCGATGAGATAGCCGGGGCTGCCCGTGTTATGCGCGATCATGCCACGCCTATTCGAGTTGGCAAGGCGCTGGATATTGATCGTGAAGAGATCAACCTTGATCGGGAAACGATTCTGGATACCTGCGGTACAGGTGGCAGTGGTACAAAAAGTTTCAATATTTCCACCACGGTTGCTTTCGTCGTGTCTGCTTGTGGTGTCAAGGTTGCTAAACACGGTAATCGCAGTATTTCATCTGCATGCGGTAGTGCCGATGTGCTGGAGGCGCTCGGTGTCAACTTGAATGTGACCCCGCAGCAGGTTGAGTCTTGCATTAACGAGATTGGTGTCGGTTTCCTTTTCGCCCCGGCTCTGCACGGTGCCATGAAACATGCGATCGGGCCGCGTCGGGAAATCGGCATACGCACGATCTTCAATATCCTCGGTCCTTTGACCAACCCTGCTGGAGCTGACCGGCAGGTGCTCGGTGTCTATGACGAGAGTCTGGTTGAAGTTCTGGCCAGGGTTCTGGTCAAACTCGGATGCCGGCGTGGTTTTGTCGTTCATGGTATGGACGGTATGGATGAGGTGACTCTGACCGGTCCGACGCGTATCGGAGAGATTTGCGACGGAGCAGTATCTCTGTCGACAATTGAACCGGAAGATTTCGGTTTGCGTCGATGTCCCCTTGCCGACCTCCAAGGTGGAGATGCCTCGGCAAACGCTGCGATTGTCAAGGATATCCTGGAGGGTAAGCTAGGACCGAAGCGGGAGATTGTATTGTTGAATGCCGCTTATGCTCTGGTTGCCGTCGGGTTGGCTAAAGATGTCGAAGCAGGTCTCGTAAGAGCGCGTGGTGCGATAGATGATGGTCTGGCCATGGCCAAACTCAAAGGGTTGATTGCCCTGACGAATGATTAAGTGGCTCACTGCTGGTCAGTATCATTGTTAACCGAATAATATTTTATGATTCTCGATAAGATTGCTGAACATAAACGTCAGGAAGTCGCTCAGGCCAAGAGCCGCCGCTCTCTCGCTTCCCTGCAGGGTGGCGTTGCTGAGCTTGAAGACCAGCCGAGAGGTTTTTTGCGGGCCCTGCGCGCAACCTCCGCTTCGGGTTGGACGGCTGTGATTGCAGAAGTCAAGAAAGGTTCTCCCAATAAAGGTGTGATTCGTGAGAACTTCGACCCCCTGGAGATTGCAGAAACTTACCAGAATAATGGCGCCACCTGTTTGTCAGTGTTGACCGATGAACATTTTTTTATGGGGCATTTGTCATACCTTGGAAAGATTCGTGAAGTTGTCAACCTGCCGTTGCTGCGTAAGGACTTTATATGTGACCCTTACCAGATTTACGAAGCACGGGTTGCCGGAGCCGACGCCGTACTGTTGATTGCTGCCATGCTTGATGCCGGGCAACTGGCAGAGTACAATGCGCTGGCCAGTGAACTTTATCTCGATGTGCTGTTGGAGGTACACGATGAGCCGGAGCTGGAGGTTGCTCTGGGCACTGGCTGTGAACTGATTGGTATCAACAACCGCAACCTGCAGACCTTTGACACCGATCTGGCGGTAACGGAACGATTGCTGCCGTTGATTCCTGCCGGTCATTTTGTCGTAGCTGAGAGTGGTATTGCCTGTCGCGCTGATGTCCTGCGTTTGCAGAAAGCTGGCGCCAAGGGGTTCCTGGTCGGGGAATCACTGATGCGCGAAGACGATATCGGTGCCAAGCTGCGTGAACTGCAGGGTGATCTGAATTAATTGAAAGTCGCGATTATTCCATAACAATAAACGTCAAGGAGATGTTTTATGCAGACTAAAATTCTTCTCAGCGAAGATCAGCTTCCCAAGCAGTGGTACAACATCATCCCGGATATGCCCGGACAGATGGCTCCGGTTATTCACCCCGGGACTCTGCAACCGGTAACTCCGGAGGATCTTTTGCCTCTGTTCCCCATGGGCCTCATTGAGCAGGAGGTTTCTCAGGAGCGTTGGATTGACATTCCAGAAGAGGTGCGGGAGATCTACAAATTATGGCGTCCATCTCCCATGTATCGAGCACACAATCTGGAAAAAGCCCTCGGGACCCCGGCAAAAATTTATTACAAGTATGAGGGCGTCTCCCCGGCGGGCTCCCATAAGCCGAATACCGCAGTGCCGCAGGCCTATTACAACAAGATCGCCGGCACCAAACGAATTGCATCGGAAACCGGTGCCGGGCAATGGGGCTCGTCAATAGCCCTGGCCTGTCAGCGCTTTGGCCTGGAATGTACCGTATACATGGTCAAGGTCTCTTACGGTCAGAAGCCTTATCGCAAAAGTATGATGCAACTCTGGGGTGCCGAGGTCTTCCCCTCGCCGTCAGACCGGACCAACGCTGGTCGGGCTATTCTTGCCGATGATCCCGACAACCAGGGTTCCCTGGGGATTGCCATCAGCGAAGCGGTGGAAGATGCTGCTACTCATGAGGATACCCGCTATTGTCTTGGCAGTGTGTTGAACCATGTCTGTCTGCATCAGACTGTCATTGGCCTCGAAGCCAAAGAGCAGCTCAAGATTGTAGGCGACTACCCTGATGTTGTTATCGCTTGTCATGGCGGCGGGTCCAACTTCTCCGGTCTTGCCTTCCCCTTCATCTTGGACAAGGCGAACGGTAAGGATGTCCGACTTCTGGCGATCGAACCGGCCAGTTGCCCGAGTCTGACCAAGGGTGTTTACGCCTTCGATTACGGTGATACGGCGAAGATGGCTCCGATTTCCATGATGTACACCCTCGGTCATGATTTCATGCCGCCTGGTATTCATGCCGGAGGCTTGCGCTACCACGGTGCCGCTCCGCTGGTGTCACAATTGCTGCATGAAGGGATCATTGAGGCGAAAGCTGTTCCCCAGGTTGCCAGTTTCGAAGCCGCCGTACTGTTTGCCCGTACCGAGGCGATCATTCCGGCACCTGAGTCGTCTCACGCAATTCGCGGCGCAATCGATGAGGCACTGCTGGCCAAGGAAGAGGGCAAGGAGAAGGTTATTCTCTTCAACCTCTCCGGGCATGGCCATGTTGACATGGCGGCTTACGATGCTTATTTCAACAACGAGTTGCACGATTATGAATATCCGGAAGCGGCAATCAAAGAATCGTTGTCACATTTGCCCAAGGTTGACTGATTGATGGAAGATTACGGGGTACCGCGGGTGAAAATCTGCGGCATCACTAATTTAGAAGATGCGCGTCATGCTTCGACGTGCGGTGCGGATGCCCTTGGCTTTGTCTTTGATCCGGGTAGTCCGCGGTTTATCAATCCGGATCTGGCCCGGCGGATTATTGCCGATTTACCGCCCCTGATGACTTCGGTTGGTCTGTTTGTTAATGAAACACCAGCCCGGATTCGCGAGATGGTTGATTTTTGCGGGCTGAACACGGTGCAATTGCACGGTGATGAAGAACCGGACCAGTGTAATTACCCTCCCTGTCGGGTGATTAAGGCTCTACGATTGAGGCAACAGATGGATAGTGGCCTCTTCGCGGCGTATCAGGTTTCTGCCCTGCTGCTTGATGCATATATCCCTGACCAGTTTGGTGGCACCGGTCAACGTTGCGATTGGCAACAGGCTGCGGCTATTGCTGCGCAGCGTCGGATTATCCTGGCTGGCGGGCTCAATCCAGAGAATGTTGCTGAAGCTGTGCGCCAGGTTCATCCTTATGGTGTTGATGTCTCCAGTGGAGTAGAAAAACAGCCCGGGCTGAAAGACCCGGAGAAAGTGGCCAGGTTTATCCGTATGGCCAAGGAGGCACTTTAAGTGAGCTATCAACAGCCAGATATTCGGGGACATTTTGGCCAGTTTGGCGGTCGTTATGTTGCTGAAACTCTGATGCCGGCCCTGCTGGAGTTGGAGGAGAGCTATAAACAATGCCAGGCCGACCCCTCGTTCCAGACTGAGTTCGACACTTATCTCAAGGATTACGTCGGACGGCCAAGCCCGCTTTACTTCGCCCGGAGACTTACCGATCATCTGGGTGGTGCCAAAATTTACCTGAAACGTGAGGACCTGAATCATACCGGGGCCCATAAGGTCAATAATACTGTGGGGCAGATTCTGCTGGCCCGTCGCATGGGTAAACGCAAGGTGATTGCTGAAACCGGCGCCGGGCAACATGGTGTCGCGACCGCGACTGTTGCAGCTCTCTTCGGACTGGAATGTGACGTTTTCATGGGGACCGAGGATATCAGGCGTCAGGCTCTGAATGTTTTTCGCATGAAGTTGCTTGGTGCACGAGTACACGAAGTGACCAGTGGAACTGCTACACTCAAAGATGCTATGAATGAAGCCATGCGTTATTGGGTTACCCATGTACGTGACACTTTTTACGTGATCGGCACGGTGGCCGGACCACACCCCTATCCGCAAATGGTCCGTGATTTTCAGACTGTTATCGGTCGTGAAGCAAAAGAGCAGATTCTTGAGGCAGAAGGACGCCTGCCTGATGTAGCGGTGGCCTGTATTGGCGGTGGATCAAACGCCATGGGGCTCTTTCACCCCTTTATTGATGATCTCTCAGTACGTTTGGTAGGGGTTGAGGCAGCTGGACTTGGTGTGGCAACAGACAAACACGCAGCCAGTATCTCCGCCGGTCGGGTCGGCGTTCTGCACGGTAACAAAACATACCTCCTGCAAGACGACGACGGCCAGATCCAGCACGCCCATTCGATCTCTGCCGGGCTTGATTACCCGGGGGTCGGACCTGAACATGCTCTTCTTAACGATATCGGCCGCGCTGAATATGTTTCGGTCACTGATGATGAAGCTCTGGCGGCTTTCCGGATGTTGACGGAAATGGAAGGGATTATCCCGGCACTGGAAAGTGCTCATGCTCTTGCCCATCTCTTCAAGCTTGCTCCGGAGCTTTCTGCGGAGGAAGTCATTCTGGTTTGTCTTTCCGGTCGCGGAGACAAGGATATTCACACCGTTGCCGAAGCAATGGGTATCGAACTATAAAAACAGGAACGCGAGACGCGAGACGCGGGACGAGGAAAGAATGTGCTTTTCTTGCCCGGCATTACGCCAGTCGCGACATACTTGATGAAATTTACTGAACTCGATCTCCCCTCGGAGGTCATGCGCGGTCTTGAGCAGGTTGGCTTTGTTGACCTGACTCCTGTCCAGGAAGAATCAATCCCCCTGGCGTTGCAAGGACGTGATATTGCAGCACAGGCTCAAACCGGAACTGGCAAAACAGCGGCGTTCCTTATCGCTCTCTTTACCCGGTTACTGAAACATGAAGCTGTATCGAAGCAAGGGCCACGGGCTCTGATTCTTGCTCCGACCCGTGACCTGGTGGTACAGATATGCGCCGATGCCAACGGCCTGGGGGCCTGCTGTCCCTTCAAGGTGCAGCCGATCTTCGGCGGCGTCGACTACGAAAAGCAAAGGCGCGCCTTACAGGATGGCGTTGATATCATTGTCGCTACTCCCGGCCGACTGATCGATTATTCCAAGCAGAATGTTTTTACCCTGAAACATGTTGAATCTCTGGTCATTGATGAGGCGGATCGGATGTTCGATATGGGGATTATCCGAGATCTGCGTTATATCCTGCGCAAGCTGCCACCCTTTGAAAAACGTCAGACGATGCTCTTTTCCGCAACTTTGTCACAGCGTGTTATGGAGTTGGCTTACGAATTCATGAACATTGCCGAGAAAGTGCGTATCGAACCTGAGCAGGTGACGGCCGAACGGGTTGAACAGATTGTCTATCATGTGTCCCGGAGGGAAAAGTTTCCTCTGCTGCTTGGGTTGCTCAAGAAAGAGGTGGAAGAGGTCAGGGTTCTGATTTTCATAAACACCAAGCGGGAAGGGGAACACCTCTCTGGACGTCTGCGCCTGAATTATTTCAAGGTGGCAGTTTTGTCTGGTGATATCCCTCAGAAAAAGCGTCTACGCATTCTCGATGATTTCAAGGCGGGTAAACTGAACTTCCTGGTGGCCACTGATGTTGCTTCACGCGGTCTGCATATCGAGGGCGTGACGCACGTGGTCAACTATGATCTGCCACAGGATGCCGAAGATTATGTCCATCGCATCGGCAGAACGGCCCGGGCGGGAGCAGGCGGCAAGGCG